>QHMS01000333.1 GCA_003217895.1 Verrucomicrobiota bacterium | reverse complement strand
CCAAATTGTCTCCGAGCCTTTCGATTGCCTGGTGATGTGAGCTGTTCACTTTTGAAAAGCGACGTGATGCGCCGCGTGAATGGCGCAGTGGTTGGATTTCGCGATCGAGTTGTTCCGGCAAGTTGTGGCCTTTGATGTCGAGCTTCAGTGTGCCGCCAAGGGCGACGTTGAATACCTGAAGCCCCTTGCAAATGGCGAAGATCGGCAACCCACGCGCGAGCGCTTCCCGGACGGCGGCAAATTCCCAACAGTCGCGCTCCGGGTCGATTTGTTTGTCCAGCACAGAAGGATCGAGAACCTTCTGGCTCAAAAATTCCGGTGAGATATCGGAACCGCCTGTGAGCAGGAGACCATCCATTTCGTCCAGGCGAACATTTCGACTTCTGGCATTCCAGACTTTGATTTCGGGATGCTTGCGGAAAATCGGGCGAAACCATTTTGCATCTTTCGCTCGTATCCAGGTTGCCAGATTTGGCATCGGGAAATTTGCGACTTCTCGCCGGGTATGTAAAGAGCACTTCGATGTTACGCGTCGATCTTTCCAGCACGTTTAACGAGGAAGTGGAAAGATTGAGCGCCGGAAGCAAGGCGCGCGCGATTGCAGTGGCGGTGCACGATTTCCAGAGCGGTTCGAGGTTTTCTCTGCGTGGCGACCGGTGGTTCCATGCTGCGAGCACGATCAAAGTTGCAGTGCTCCTGGCGATTTTTCGCGCGGCAGACGAAGGCCGAGTTCACTTGGATGACTCGCTGCACGTGCGAAACCGTTTTATCAGCGCAGCTGACGGGTTTCCTTTTCACCTCAGCCCCGATTCGGACGCGATGCCTGAGCTGTACCAGTTGGTCGGGCGGACGGCGAAAATTTCCACGCTTGCCGAGGGAATGATCGCCGCGAGCAGCAATCTTGCGACAAATTTGCTGCTCGATTTTATGGGCGTGGAGTATGCGCGCAAAGTTCTGCGAGATGCGCAAGTGGACGGGGTGGAACTGAGGCGAGGGGTTGAGGACTACGCGGCACATGAGAGGGGAATAAATAATGAAGTGACCGCTGATGGATTGGTGAGCTTGTTGTCGGCTGTGCGCGGTGATTTTCTTCGTAACGAAAGCAAGGAACAAGCGATCCGCATTCTGCTCGAACAGCGATTCAACTCGATGATTCCCGCAGGCCTGCCGGCGCATGCGGCAGTGGCCCATAAGACAGGCGAGATCTCCACTGCGTGTCATGACATGGGCATTGTTTACTTGCCCGAACGCGAACCGTACATCGCCGTCATCTTGACCGAATTTGATTCGGAAGGGAACGGGCGGCGCGAGATAGTCGCAACGATTTCCGTGGCGATTTATCGATTAATCGTGGGAGCGGAACCGAGACCGAATGAACGCTGAGCTGTTGCACGCGGTTGACGGTTTTGATCTGCCCCACGAGTACCGCGTGCTGCTGCGGCCCTGCGAAGCCGAGACAGATTTCCAGGGCAATGTTCATAGACTCCCGCGGTTTTTCTATGAAATCCGCAGTTGGGAGGAGGCGCACGACATCCGGCTCGCGCCGCATTTCACGCTCGCGGAACTGATGCTCGTTGATTGCCGTGAGGCGCGGCTGCTGCTGAGTCAGTTTCCCCATTACGTGCCGTGTGCCATCGTGTTACTGGCGAGATTTTTGGAAGATTTTCGCCGCGAAGTTGACGCGTCGGTTTTCATCAGCGCAAATGGCGGGTACCGGTCGCCTGCGCATCAGACTGGCGGCGCGAAAAGCATTCATGCCTGGGGAACTGCCGCGAACATATACCGGATTGGCGACACCTGGCTTAGTGATGCGAAATCCATCCAGAAGTTTGGATCCATCGCGGCATCGCTCAGTCCGGCTGTGTTTGTGCGGCCATTTGGTCCGCAGCGAGGCCAAACCGACGACCACCTCCATATCGATTTAGGATTTGTGAGCTTAACTCCGCGCGAATACAGCGAGGCGCGTTGAATTCCTGTTGAGGTATGAAGGATTTGGGAACAGAACGGACCGCCCGGTTTTTTCCCGCAGAGACGTCTGCGGCAATCCCGCTGCATGCCGTGATCGGCTTGGAAGCGGAGTTCAATCTTTTGGTCAATGGACGCAGACGGCGCCCAGAGAAGGTGTTTGGCGATCCCAGCCGTTTAGTGCGCCGGCGAATGATTCCGCGGACGGGCAAATCGTTTCAATTGCCCGCTGGCGGCGCGATTTACTTCGACACCGGAGTGATCGAAGTCGCGACACCGATTGTTGAACTTGATCCCGGCTGTTGTTATCGCGCGACGCGCCTACTTTGGGAGCAAATCCGCTATTTACGAGTGGAGCTCGATCACTGGGCCAAACGACACCGCTGCCAATGTTGCCTCCAGGGTTTTAGCGCCCACTACAATTTTTCATTTCCGAATGCGCGGAAATCAAAACTGCGCAATGCGAACAAGCTTGCGTATCTGCTCGCGCACATTTTGCCGGCGCCAGTGATTTTGCTGGCTGCGAACCGGCAAAGCAGCGCCGTCGGCGTTCGTCCGCGCAGGACCCGAGTCGAAGTAACGGCTGATTTTACGCCGGACCCCGCGTTAATGCTGGCGACGTGCGCTTTCATCGCAGGTGTTGTGCAAACGGTTCTGCGCTGGGAAGATTTTGGCCTGCGGCAATTGAATCGACATGGAATTCCCCGGATGACGCCGTTTCGTCTGCGAAAACATTCTTCGCGCCGAGGGTGGCGGGTCACGGCTGATTCGTTAGGCCAAAATCCATTTACCTCCGACGTCAATGCGCCGCTTTGGAAATTGCGCGATGGTCGAGTGTTGAGTTTGCGTGCAATTGCGGCAGAAACTTTCACTCTATTTCACCGGCGAATCCGGCGGGTCACCGACTCGAGCACACTGAAGCACATCGCCGCAATTTTTGACGGAGGCGCGCGCTCACTTTTGGATTTCGCAGAACGGCCTCAGACATATGACGACGTTGGGCGGACCATTGATTGGGGACGCCGCCGCATGCGACGCTGGTCGCGCTCCAAATATGAGAAAACCATTCATCGCATGATTGCGCGCGAAGCGGTGCGCATCGGTCAAAAACGGTATCGCGTAGATCGAATGAATGGTTGGTATCAGGTGGAATTTCGAGAAGTGCAAACCAACCGGCGTCGGATATTTAATCTCGACGAACTGGTGCAATTGTCCGATGGAAAAAAGCTCCGTCCCGCCGCGGCGCGCAAACGCAAGGCTGCTAGAAAGCACGGGCGTAAGCTCAAGCTCGCCGACCCAAGAACCAGACGACGTAGATAAAGGTTCCCACGGCTGCGGGGATCATAAAGAAGCTTGCTTCCGTGCCGAGTTCTCCGCCAGTTATCCACGCTGGCCCAGGGAATGTGACATCGAACAAACGTCCCTGAGGCACGCTGCCGCCATTGCGCGTTCCGATAATGAAGAGCTGGCCAAAATCAAAAGTAGTATGCCAGCCGATCGCCCACCAGAGCGATCCTGTTATGCGAACGCTGATGCAGATGATGAGGCCAAGGGCGAAAATCATCCCGATATCGGTGGCGTTCTCGTGCGGTTTCACCAGATGAAGGCCGGCAAACAGCGCCGTGGTGATCAGCGCTGCGGGCCAGAAACCGGCGCCACGCCAGAGTGACTGCAACGCGTAACCGCGGAAAAAATATTCCTCTGTGACGCCGACAAACAACATCGCGACAAGCCACAGGAGCGGCGAGGTGATGAGATCAATTCCACGTAACGCGATCCCGTGGATGCGCATTCCGCCGGTGACGAGCATCCCTGCTGCGACAAAAGCAACCACCGCGAGACCGGCGATTACGCCATTCCAAAATAATCCACCGAATGCTTCATTGATCGGCAGGCCGTAACTGTCGATGCGACGGCGTTCGCAGAGTGCGAATACGCCGGTCACGATCAGAACCGCGATCAAATCGAAACCGTCACCAAAGATAATTGACGATGCGCTCAACGCGCTTCGATCGACATGCACTTCCGACTCAAGCAACGCGATCGCTGGTTGTTCCAGGAATTGAGCTACAAGAACAATTGTCGCTACGAAAATCAGAAATCGCCAGCCGTGGCGGAGACCATCCGGACCGATGAAGATTGATCTGAC
>QHMS01000085.1 GCA_003217895.1 Verrucomicrobiota bacterium | reverse complement strand
GTCAGCCGGTCGATTCCACTCGCGGACCAACTCTCGCGGTACTGCTTCGCGAACTTCAAGAGATCGAAGGCGAATTCTGGGTTCGCCTGCTTTACACGCATCCGGCGCATTGGAGCGATGAGCTGATTGAGACCATCGCACAATGCGACAAGGTCGCGCGCTACATCGATATTCCTTTGCAGCATATCGATGATGCGATGTTGGGACGGATGCGACGCGAAACCTCTCGCGCACACATCGAAAATTTGATTCACAAACTGCGCGCTGGGATTCCCGGCGTCACGTTGCGCACTACTTTCATCGTTGGATTTCCCGGGGAAACCGAGGCGGAATTCGCGCGCCTGCTTGATTTCATTCGACGTAGTCGGTTTGAGCGGCTGGGGATATTCAAATATTCCCAGGAAGAAGGCTCGCGCGCGGCGAAGATGCCGGGCCAGATCCCCGCAAAAATTAAGAACGCGCGTTATCGGGCGGCGATGTCGGTCCAGCAACAAATTGCGCATGACCTCACCCTCGAAAAAGTTGGAAGCGACCTGAAGTTGTTGGTTGATCAACCGCATATCGCCCGAAGCGAAGGCGATGCTCCAGATGTCGATGCGCGTGTGATCTTGTCCGAGGCCGCGCCGGTCGGCGAGTTCGTTTGGCGAAGGATCACTGGAAGTCGCGGCTACGATCTGCTGGCGTGAGGGTTAATCTCGTAAACGAATCTGTCATGTCGAGTGAAGTCGAGACATCCCGCGAAGTTACCTTTAAGCTGTGCCACGGGATTCCTCCAGCCTTCGCATAAAGCTACGGCTTGGCAGGCGAGTTCGCTCGGAATTACATGGAGCGAAATAGGTTTAGGAGATGACAAGCAGGCGGTTTTTGAGCAAACTTTTACGTTGAATTTATTTCATGGCCCGTCCGAACCAATCCAAAAAGGAAACCGTTGAGTTGCCGCTTCCTTCTCCAGGAAGATCGCCGGATCCGCAATTAAAACCGCCCGAAACGGCGCGAATCCAGTTACCTGCGCCCGTCGCCACCGCGCCAG
Source organism: Verrucomicrobiota bacterium (assembly GCA_003217895.1). Lineage (GTDB taxonomy): Bacteria > Verrucomicrobiota > Verrucomicrobiia > Chthoniobacterales > UBA10450 > Udaeobacter. The sequence goes on along the minus strand of QHMS01000085.1, from coordinate 8,103 downwards.
AATCCCCAGGTCTAAAAAAGGAAACAGTAGCCATTTCGGACATGCCCGATTCGCCCGCGGCTGAGATGAAAAAGACCGAGCCTCTTATCGCCATGCCAGACGTTGCGGCGCAGAATCCTTTAATTGCTGCGGCACCTGCGGAGAAAAATGCAATGCTATTGATCTGGATCCTGCTCGGTGTTTCTCTCCTGATTTTGATTATTCAGATTTGGACTTACCTTTCTTAAGCCATGGAAAACTCTGCCGTTATCAAGCTGGATGAATCCAATTTTGACCGCGAACTGACGCAAGACGACAAACCCGTAATCGTCGATTTCTGGGCAGAATGGTGCGGACCTTGCAAAATGATCGCGCCCTTGCTGGATGAGGTTGCGCGTGAAAAAGCGGGCGCGGTCAAAGTAGCGAAAGTGAACGTGGACGAAAATCAGAGTCTCTCGTTGAAGTACAACATTCGCGCCATCCCTGCTCTTCTCTTTTTCAAGAACGGCCAACTGCGCGATCAAGTCACTGGCGTTACGAGCAAGAAGGATTTGCTTAGCCGCATCGACGCCTTGGGGTGATGAGGATTAATGATTTAGTGATTTAATGATTTCTGAATCGCTAAATCATTGATTCGTTAAATCGGTAAATAACTTGCGCCCGGCGGGGGTCGAACCCACAGCCTTTGGCTCCGGAGGCCAACGCTCTGTCCAATTGAGCTACGGGCGCGGAAGCGAACCCGAAGATAATCTAATTTAACGATTTAGCGATTCAGTGGATTTAACGATTTCCGAGACCGGTGCGGCGATGAATCTCACACGACCGGGAGTGCTGCCGCGCCCTCTTGAATCAGTGAGTCGAGCTTGTTTAGGTCAATCGGTTTTACCAGGTGATGCTGGAATCCTGCCTCGTAGCTTTTACGGACATCGTCTTCCATGCCGAAACCGGTGAGAGCAATTGCGAAAAGCGGCTGCGTTGAGTGGAGCTTCTGCATCAAATCGATCCCAGTTCCATCCGGCAAAGCCAGGTCGCTGATGAGCACGTCAAATTGTTCCTTCGTGCCGAGATTGAGGGCAGATTGAAAATTGAGCGCTGATTGCACGTGATAGCCTCGCCGCCGAAGCAAATTCGTAAGCGAGCGATTTGTATCTACGTGATCCTCGACAAGGAGAATTCGGAGGGGCTGGCGTTCCGACGGCTTTGGTAACGCCGCCGGAGCAATTCGCTCCTCCACCTTTTCGCATGTCGGAAACACTAACGTGAACGTTGAGCCTTTATTTCGACCGGCGCTTTGTGCGGTGATCGTCCCCTTGTGAGCTTCCACAAGAGTCTTGCTGATGGCGAGTCCGAGACCCAGCCCTCCCAATTGAGTGCGCCCGCCTTGCTCGAACGCGTCGAAAATTTTCGGCATCGCTTCGGCCTCGATCCCGAGCCCGGTATCAGCGATTTCAACACGCAGTTGCCCTTTGGAATCGTTGCTGGTGGTAATGATAATTTGCCCGTTCCTCGGAGTGAATTTCACCGCGTTATTGATCAAGTTCCAAAAGATCTGCTGCAATCGCGCGGGATCCGCTCGCATATGCACCTTTCGAGCGCCGAGGTTGAGGGCGCGCGCCAGATTCTTGCGATCAATTTCCGCCTGACAAATGTCGAGGGCGCTTTGCAGCAAAGTGTGCGCATCAACGACTTCAAAATTCAGTTGTACCTTGCCGCGATCGATCCGGGTCAGGTCGAGCAAGTCATCGATGAGCCGCGCCTCTAATTCCACGTTGCGACGAATCATTTGCAGTGATTCGCGAATGTCCTTCGGCAACCCCGGCTCGCTCTCCAGCGCAAGGGCGGAAGCGAGCACCGGCGTAAGCGGCGTCCGCAATTCGTGGCTGAGCATGGCGAGAAATTGGTCTTTTGCCAGATTCGAGCGCGCCTTTTCTTCGAGTTCCAGGTTTGTCTTCTGCAACTCCGCTGCGAGCGATTGCGATTGTTTGAGCAGGTTTTCCGTTCGCGTGCTTGCTTCGATGGTATTGAGCACAATGCCGATGCTCTCGGTTAATTGATCGAGGAACGCCTGGTGCGTCGGACTGAATCGCTCAACTGACGAAAGTTCCATGACCGCTTTTACTTCGCCTTCAAACAGAATCGGCAGGACCACAATGTTCGTCGGGGGAAATTCGCTGAGACTCGAACTCACTGTCGCATAGTTGTTCGGAACATCGGTCAACAGGATGCGGCGTTTTTCCAATGCCGCTTGTCCCACAAGGCTCTCACCCATTTTGAACCGGTTCTTTGCGCCATTGCCTCCGGAGTCAGCGTAGTTTGCCAGCAATGTTAGCTCCGATTCCCCGTTGGAGCGATCCATCAAGTAGAAAGCGCCTCGCTGCGCCGAAACCAGCGGCGCAAGCTCTGACAAGATCAGTTTCCCCACCGTGAGGAAGTCGCGCTGTCCCTGCAGCAACCGGGTGAATTGCGCGAGGTTGGTCTTGAGCCAGTCTTGCTCTTCGTTTCGTAACGTGGTGTCTCTCAAGTTACGGATCATCTCGTTGATGTTGTCTTTGACGAACGCAACCTCGCCTTGTGCTTCCACCTGAATTGAACGGGTGAGGTCGCCCTTGGTAACTGCTGTCGCGACGTCAGCAATAGCACGAAGCTGGGTGGTCAGATTTGCCGCCAGTCTGTTTACGTTTTCGGTCAAATCCCCCCACGTCCCCGCCGCGCCAGGCACGTTTGCCTGACCGCCGAGCTTGCCTTCCACGCCCACTTCGCGCGCCACGGTTGTAACCTGGTCGGCGAACGTCGCGAGGGTATCGATCATGTTATTGATCGTGTCAGCGAGTTCGAAAATTTCACCCTTCGCTTCAAGGTAGAGTTTCCGTTTTAAATCGCCGTGTGCGACTGCCGTCACAACCTTGGCGATGCCGCGCACCTGATCGGTCAGGTTAGACGCCATGAAGTTGACGTTGACAGTGAGATCTTTCCACGTTCCCGAAACGCCTTTCACTACCGCCTGGCCACCGAGCTTGCCTTCCATTCCGACTTCACGCGCCACGCGAGTGACCTCGTCGGCAAACGAGGACAGTTGGTCCACCATCGTGTTGACCGTGTTCTTCAATTCGAGAATTTCACCTTTAACATCGACGGTGATTTTCTTTGTGAGATCCCCGGTGGCAACTGCAGTGGTCACCGCCGCGATGTTGCGCACCTGTGTCGTGAGGTTGGACGCCATGAAGTTGACGTTGTCGCCGAGGTCTTTCCACACGCCTGCCAGACCGCGCACATCGGCTTGTCCTCCCAATTTGCCGTCGGAACCAACTTCGCGCGCCACACGGGTAACCTCGGACCCGAAAGAGCGAAGTTGATCCACCATCGTGTTGATCGTGTCCTTCAGTTCAAGAATCTCGCCTTTGACGTCAACGGTGATTTTCTTCGACAAGTCGCCCATCGCCACCGCGGTGGTCACAGCTGCAATGTTGCGGACCTGTGCGGTCAGATTGGAGGCCATCGAGTTCACAGAATCGGTGAGGTCTTTCCACGTGCCGGCCACGCCTCGCACCCGCGCCTGACCGCCGAGCTTTCCATCAGTGCCGACCTCGCGGGCCACGCGCGTCACTTCCGCCGCAAACGACGAGAGTTGATCCACCATGGTGTTGATGGTGTTCTTCAACTCGAGAATCTCCCCTTGAACGTCCACGGTGATCTTTTTTGTAAGATCGCCCGTGGCAACCGCCGTCGTCACCGCGGCGATGTTGCGCACTTGTGCTGTTAAATTCGACGCCATCGAGTTCACTGAATCGGTCAAATCTTTCCAGGTACCGCCGATCCCGGGTACCTGCGCCTGGCCGCCCAGTTTCCCTTCTGTTCCGACCTCGCGCGCCACACGCGTCACTTCCGCGGCGAAGGAGCGGAGTTGATCCACCATAGTGTTGATCGTGTCCTTCAGTTGGAGAATTTCGCCGCGTACATCAACAGTGATCTTTTTTGACAAATCGCCCCTGGCCACAGCCGTTGTAACGTCAGCAATGTTGCGCACTTGGCCAGTGAGATTGGACGCCATCGAGTTCACTGAATCGGTCAGGTCCTTCCACGTGCCGGCCACGCCGCGCACGTCCGCCTGACCGCCGAGGCTGCCTTCTGTGCCGACTTCACGAGCCACGCGCGTGACCTCGGCCGCGAACGAACTCAGCTGGTCGACCATCGTGTTGATCGTGTTTTTTAGCTCTGAGATCTCACCTTTAACGTCCACCGTGATTTTCTTTGAAAGATCTCCATTCGCGACTGCGGTTGTTACCTCAGCAATGTTTCTCACCTGGCCAGTTAGGTTGCCGGCCATGAAATTGACGCTGTCGGTGAGATCCTTCCAAGTGCCTGCGACTCCCTTGACGTCGGCCTGACCGCCGAGTCTTCCTTCAGTGCCTACCTCGCGCGCCACGCGCGTTACTTCCGATGCAAACGATGAAAGCTGATCAACCATTGTGTTGATCGTGTTTTTCAGCTCGAGGATTTCACCCTTGACGTCGACCGTAATCTTCTTCGACAGATCTCCCCTTGCGACAGCGGTCGTGACTGCGGCAATATTGCGCACCTGTCCGGTCAGATTGCGCGCCATGAAATTGACCGAATCAGTCAAATCCTTCCACGTACCGGACACCCCTTCCACGCGAGCTTGTCCGCCTAGAATTCCCTCAGAACCTACTTCGCGCGCCACGCGCGTTACCTCCGAGGCAAACGACCGAAGCTGATCCACCATCACGTTCACCGTGTCTTTCAGTTCAAGAAACTCACCTTTCACATCGACTGTGATTTTCTTGGTCAAGTTGCCTTTCGCCACTGCAGTGGTGACTGTCGCGATATTACGGACGTGGGCCGTGAGATTACCGGCCATCAAATTGACGTTTTCGGTCAAATCTTTCCAGGTGCCGGCAACGCCTTTGACTTTTGCCTGGCCGCCAAGCTTTCCCTGGGTGCCCACTTCGCGCGCCACCCGCGTGACTTCCGACGCAAATGCGCCCAGCTGATCCACCATCGTATTTACAATCTTTGCTGTGCGCAAAAACTCTCCTTTAAGCGGCTGTCCATCGATCTTAGTGGCAATGGTTTCGGACAAATCCCCCTTCGCGACGGCGCCGATCACGCGCGCCATTTCGCTTGTCGGACGGAGCAGATCCTCGATCAAAACATTGATGCATCCGATGGCATCGGCCCATGAATCGGACACGTTGTTCAGGGATGCGCGCTCCGTGATTCGGCCTTCTTTTCCGACCACATTCACGATGCGTTCCAGTTCCCGGGTCATGCGCTCGTTGGACTCGATAACGAGGTTGAACGTGTCAGCGATCTTACCGGGCACGCCTGTCCAATTCTCTGGGAGGCGGGCGGAAAAATCACCGCGCTTGAACGCCATTAATGCTGCAAGCAATTGCTTGGTGTCTAATTCACTTCCGTTAGTCTGCGAGACCTTTCGCGGTCGCGTCTTTGTAACAAGGGGAGCTTTCTTCATAAACGTGGATGGTGCGCAGAGCCGGCGTTCTTCGCCGTCGCGAATTCGACGCGTAAGATCGGAATGGTCATATTCCAGCGCCGTAGAGTAATCGCCCCATCAATCGCACCAGGACGCATTTTCTTCAACAAACCGTTGCCGCCAGCTTTCGTCGCGAAAAAAAAGCGCTGGCGACGGAATTCCTCGAATAACAGGTACAAAACGGCCACGCCGCGTGAGCGGGGCGGTTCATGAAGCAAGAGTAAAAGCAGGTAAAGAGGTTCCGTTGACTAGGGCACAGCGAATGCCGGCAAACTGCGCAAGCGGAACCCGAAAAAGATTGCTAGCACGCCGACGATAACCGCGTACCACGCGATAACCCAGATGAGCGCCGCGGCGCCCGCCAGCGGGTTCCACAGTAAAAAAGCAGCGAAGATAATCGACGCTAATCCCATCAGAATGAGAAACCACTCGCCCTTGATCTCCCGCCGCATCTTGATCGCCAGCGCAATTTCGGTTGCACCGATCATCAACGCCCATGCGGCGATGTAAATGACCAGCGCCAGTGCGGTTACTCCCGGTGCGTGGAAGGTGAGCAAGCCGATAATAATTCCGAGAATTCCGATGATTAGATCGGATCCCCATTCTTTATCGGAAGCACGATGGCCAATCGCGCCCACCACGCGAAAAATGCCATCAATCAATACCCAAGCTCCAAAAAACAGCACGAGCGTCGCGGCGGCCATAACAGGATGCGTAAACGCGATTATTCCGAAGATGATTGCAGCGATACCCCTTATCACCGGAACCCACCAATGACGTTTTAAGGTTTCGATAAGCACGAGCCCGTTTTAGGGCTTGGACTTCACGGAGGCAAGCTGATTATAGGCCGCACTTTGTCCCGGCTTCTGAAATGCTCGAACGCGTCCGAAGCAGAGACGCCAAATAAGTATCGACGTAAGGTGCGCTATTGATTCGCGCGAGATTCGCAGGCGTCTCAAGCCGCGAAAAAATCGCGTAGGCAATCTTGCTTCGCGGAACGCTCTTCTCCCCGTAGCCGGATGGAATGTTACTCGACCAGTATCGGACGTATTGCCCGTCCGGCCGATTCTCCATGCCAAGAAAGATCGTGGAATGTCCGTGCTCGTTTCTTCCTACCTGGTGCGACCAGAAAATTTTCATGAAATCGCCCGGCTTGGCCTGATCAACGCTATCGAAGTTTCGACCGAGCCCTAATTCGTGGAAGAGACGTGCTGTGCCGGGTCCGTTGGCATTCCAGCGGCCCCAGATTCCCTCGCCATCGTGTTGATCCCGGATGATGAGCCCCTCAAGAGTGGAATATTCGAGGTGAAGGTCGCCTCGCGCGCGCAAAGCCTCGATTGTCTTAATGAATACCAGATACGTTGCGCCCGAGCAGAAGCTTGGCCCCGACGGCACAATGAAAAATTTCCCCGACTCAAAATGCGCCGAAGATTGAAGACGGATCTTCGCGAAATGCGAAACAGAATAGTGGCCGCCCTGCGGCATCTTTTTGATCTGCTCAAGAATCAGGTCGTTGTAATCGCCGGCGAAAGCGGTCCGTAGTGTGAAGCCGAGGAGCGCGAGAAAGACCGAAGCGAACCGTCGCATGACGGCGAAATAAGTAAGCGCCAAAACTCGATCTGGCAACGGCCTTGTGTCTTTCCGAGCGAAGTCGCTTGCCACGCCGTAGCTATGCGAAGGCGGGAGGAATCTCTAATTTTAAGAAGACATAATGAGATGTCTCGACTTCGCTCGACATGACAAGAAAGAAAGCTGCCGCTACAATCAGCATCATGCTGCGTTTCACCAAAATGAATGGTGCTGGAAACGATTTTATCCTGATCGATAACAGGGCGGGGGACGTTCATCTGCTTCGCAGCCAAATTGTGCGCTTGTGCGATCGCCACCGCGGCGTTGGCGCCGACGGAGTCTTATTGCTCGAAAATGCCACCAACCGCGCGGATTTCCGGATGCGTTATTTTAATGCCGACGGTGGAGAAGCAGAGATGTGCGGCAACGGCGCACGCTGCTTCGCCCGTTTTGCAAACAAGGTTGCGAAGCCGCAGACAGAAATTTCTTTTGAAACACCAGCTGGCGTGATTTCAGCGGAGTTGGTGGGTGACGCGGTCACGCTGCACATGACGGAGCCGACTGATTTGCGGTTGGATATCGAGCTCACCGGGGCGAATGAGGACAAAGCTGTCCACTTCATCAACAGCGGCGTGCCGCACGTCGTCATTCCCGTTCCACGCATCGACGATGTCGATGTGCGGCGACGAGGTTCAGCCATTCGTTATCACAAAATGTTTTTGCCCAAGGGCGCGAACGTGAATTTCATCGAAAAACGCGGACCGAACAAAATCGCCGTCCGCACGTATGAGCGCGGCGTGGAAGACGAAACGCTGGCGTGCGGTACCGGGATTGTCGCAGGCGCACTTATCTTCGCCGCTACCGAAAATGCCAATGGCCCGATCAGTGTAATCGCGCGAGGCGGCGACGAACTGCAGGTGGGCTTTAAGAAGATAGCCAATCAGTTTCGCGACGTCGCACTCACCGGCCCGGCCGAGTTTGTCTTTGAAGGCGCAACCGAGATTTGAACTTAGCCACGGATGAACACGGATGCTCACGGATTT
>QHMS01000332.1 GCA_003217895.1 Verrucomicrobiota bacterium | reverse complement strand
CCAGAGATTTTCCAGGTTTTTGCCGATCTGCTTCGTCAGGAGCCACGCCGGAATTGCAGTCACAACAAATGCGATGAGGGTGAGACTCAATGGGTGCGTCAAGATGGTACGATTACCGCGTTCGCCTCTGGGGAAAGTGAGCACAAACTTCGCAATGCGTTCCCGAAAATAGACTGGCAACGCCAGAATGGCCCCGAGCTGGATAACGATCGTGTACATTTTCCAGAACCCATCATGAAGATCGATCCGCAGCAGCGCCTCACAGATGCGCAAATGCGCGGTTGAGCTTACCGGAAGAAATTCCGTCAATCCTTCTACGACTCCGAGAAACACTGAAAGTAAGTAATCGTACATTCGTTAAACCGTTGAAGCGTTAAAGCGTATACGGTTAAATGGTGAAACGTGGCCGTTCCGAGGTGACGATCTAACAACTACGATCTCAGGTCTGACCTCTTCCTTCATATGTGTTCGGCATCATTTCGCCTCTCCCTTGAGAAGGGAGAGGCGAGAGACCTGCCAAACAGATGCTCGCGCTCACAGCGCCTCCATTCCCCTTTCACCCGTTCGGATGCGCACCGCTTCTTCCACTTCGCTTACAAAGATTTTGCCGTCACCGATTTTCCCGGTCTTGGCAGCACCCAGAATGGCTTCCACTGCTTTCTGCGCGCGATCATCCGCAATCACTATCTCGAACTTTGTTTTTGGAAGGAAATCCACCGTATACTCGGTGCCGCGATAAATTTCGCTGTGCCCTTTTTGGCGGCCAAATCCTTTTACTTCACTTAGAGTCATTCCTTCTACGCCTGCTGCCATGAGCGCCTCTTTCACCGGCTCGGTTTTGAACGGCTTGACGATGGCCTCAATTTTCTTCACCGCGCCAGATTAAACCCGGTCCCCTCCCAAAAGGCAAGCGCGTCTCCCGAAAGTGAACGCGACAGGTTCGAAGCGTAGTCTGTCCAATATCACACTTTCCGTCCGAATTTTTTTTCTAACTCGGCCAGCGAAATCTGGATCATTGTGGGTCGTCCATGCGGGCAGCAATAAGGCAGATCGCAGTCGAGGAGATCACGGATCAATTTTTCGACTTCAGGATAACGCAACGCATCATTGGCTTTAACCGCGTGACGGCAAACGGTCTTGGCGATCATCTCTTCGCCCAAACGCATCGCTGAGACGGTATTGCTGGCGCTCTTCAGATCGTCAATCACCTTGCGCATGAATTGCGCAGGATCTGAAACGTCCAAAAAACTGGGAAGACTGTCGATTTTGAACGTGCCCGGACCGAAACTCTCAATTCCGATTCCCATCCTTTGCAGGATGGACAGGTTGCGCTCGATCCAATCGGCGTCGCGCGGCGGCACATCGAACGTCTGCGGCAGGAGCAGTCTTTGTGTTGGGACTCCCTGCTCTTCCATTCTTCGCCGCAACTCTTCGAAGAGAATGCGTTCATGTGCCGCGTGTTGATCAACGAGAACAAGGCCGTCTGCATTTTCCATCAGCACATAAAGCTTGTTTAGCACACCGATGATCTGGAACTGCTGCTGAGCTGTCTTGGCAGCGGCCCGTTGTAGGGCAACCCCTTCGCTCGCCGAATCGACGGGCTCGGCTGGCGGGCGGAGCGCCTGCCCTGCAGATGCGCGGCCGGGGTCATCCGCCTCCGCCGAGGCTACGGCGGACAAGCCGCCCCCAGCTACAGCAGGGCCAAGATGCGGTAACTCGCGATATATCTCATGCGGAGCGGATACCTCCGGTCGTAACCTGAGGTCCGGGCCCGCTTTTCCGGCAGCAGCCGGCAGAGTGACTGGCGCGCGAAATTTTTCCTGCCAGGAAGCCCGAGCGCCTTCCAGTGTCTGTTGAATGCAATGAACAATCGCCTCCCGAACTCCGGTTGGATCACGAAAACGCACTTCGCGTTTTGCCGGGTGAACATTTACATCGACACTCGCCGGATCGAGCTCGAGAAAAAGAAACGTAACCGGATACTGCCCTTTCATGAGAGCTGTATGGTAGCCTTCACGGATAGCGGCAGTGATAAGGCTGCTTTCAATCGCGCGGCCGTTTACAAAAAGGAGCTGCTGCGTTCGGGTTTGGCGGCTCACACCTGCCTGCCCGATAAAGCCGCTGATCCGAATCTGGGGCGAACGATTATTCGTTACCTCAACCAGGCGCTGCAAAAGCTCAGCCCCAAATAAATCCCGAATTCGATCGCTGAGTGTCGCCGCGGCCGGTAACTGAAATAACACGCGATCGTCTCTTAATAAGGAGAAGCCGATCTGAGGATGACCGACGGCCTGCAAATGAACTTGATGCTCGATGTTGCGGCTCTCGGTATTCTCGGATCGAAGAAATTTACGACGCACCGGCAGGTTATAAAAAAGTGAGCGCACCTCGACTTGCGTTCCAGGGGCTTCACCGCCGTCGCGCACAACGTCGAGCTTGCCGCCGTTAACGATGATTTCCGTTCCTGCAATTGCGCGAGCCTCGCGCGTAGTCAGGCGAAACCGCGATACGCTGGCAATGCTTGGCAGCGCCTCACCTCGAAATCCCAGCGTAGCGACCGCCTGAAGATCAGTCGCAGACCGAATCTTGCTCGTGGCATGCCGCTCCAGCGAAAGTAGCGTGTCATCGCGGTCCATGCCACAGCCGTCATCGATCACGCGAACCAGCGAAATTCCGCCGCGACGGATCATCACATCGATTTTGCGCGCCCCTGCATCGATGCTGTTTTCGATCAGTTCCTTCACTACCGACGCTGGGCGTTCCACCACTTCGCCAGCCGCCACCTGGCTGGCCACTGTCTCAGACAACAATCGAATCTGACCCATTTTGTATTCGAGATTGTAGATTCCAGGTTGCCGATTGCGAAGGAAAACAAATTGATGGATAGCCACGCAGCACACGATCCCTCGCGTTTTGACTTGGTTACGCGGCGGTCGTATTTTGTTGTGATGATTAACGTTACTGACAGCGCTGTTCGAGAGCTGCAGAGTTTGCTTTCACGCCGCGCGGAAAATTCGCGAAAAGGCCTGCGCGTGCAGGTCGCTAAAGGCGGCTGTTCAGGTTTGCATTATGAGAT
>QHMS01000084.1 GCA_003217895.1 Verrucomicrobiota bacterium | reverse complement strand
GCGTTTCACGCAGCGCCCCAGAGCATCGTAGGTCAGGGTATAGGTATTCGAGCCGTCGCTGGCCTGCTTCAATCGTTCGTCATTAATGTAGGTGTAAGTGACGCCGTTGAAGGACGCCACTTCGTGCTCATATCCGTTGGTGATGGTGCTCCCTGTCACCGTGCTGTATTGGTTGAGCGCGTTGGGCGTGTAGGTTTTGTTCCCGTTAACATTATCCGTCACGCTGGTGCGATTGCCCGCTCTGTCCAGTGTATAATTAACGGAGCGGATAGTGTTATACTGCCCCGTATTCAGCTCGCCGTCCAAGTAATAGATAAACGAATCGGTCTTGTTATCCTCGCGAGTGACGGAGGTCAACCGGCTCATCGAGTCGTAGATGTAGCCTTCGTGTCCCAGAGTATTGGCCCCCTTTTTCACGTCCAAATACTGCATTCGGTTGAGATCGTCCCGAGGATAAATCTGCGTCACGCCGTTGTAAACACTATCGCGCTGGGTCTCGTTGGAGGCCGCATCGTAGCGATACTGGAACAGTTGGCTGGAGTTGGTAATGAAGATTTTCTCGAACCGCCCCATCGCGTCGTAGGAGAAGGTGTAATCGTAATCCGACACGCCGCCGACGTTCATGCGAGTCAGTCTCCCGTCGGCATCATAACTGGGATAATTGACACTCTTCATGCCAAGCCCAGTCACATTTTGCTCCTCGAGCGTGAGCTTATCAGCAGCATCATAGTAGCGATGAACGTCGGAGATGATGTTGCTCCCCCAGCCTGCCGTGCCGTTTTCCGCTTCGATCAGCCGGCTGGCATCGTCGTAACCGAAATAGCACCAGTCAGGGGTGCGAACGCTGTCGTTCCAATTGTACCACCAGGTTGCATACAGGCGGTTGCGGCCGTCGTAATAAAAATACTTCGCCTCGAAAGTCTGCGTATTCACGGTGATCCGCCATTTCGGGTTATGCACATTGTCCCATGCCCAGGTTTGCGTGCCCCCGTTGTTCGGATAGGTCATTGTGATTTTTTGGTCTGAAGCGTCGTACTCGAACGTGGTGGTATGATTATTTGCGTCGGTGACCGAGGCAATGGTTCCCGAAGGATTGTAAACGAACGTGGTGGTCAGGTTAATCGAGGCAGTTTGCGGCACGGTATCAGTGAGGACCCGATTTAATGCGTCGTAGGTTTTGGTCTCGTGTGTGCCGTCGGGGCGATCGATCTGGTAGATGTTACTAGCGTCATCGTAACGCCACGTGCTCGTGCGCGCCAGGGTCGTACCTGAGGCTTCGGTGGTGGATGTTTTGCGGTTGCGTGTGTCGTAAGCGTTCACCGTGACCTTGGAGCGGGGATCGGTCACCTGGGTGAGATTACCAACGCTATCGTAAACATATGACGTTGTGGCTGCCAAGGCTGTCCCATAGGCAGCGGTGGTGGAAGTTTTTCGGAAATTCCCATCGTAAATATTGTGAGTCTTGATATTGGCAGGCGTAGTGACCCAGTAGGGCGAGTTGGCTGTGTGCATATAGCCCTGCCCGGTGTTGCCCTCCGTAGGCGCATAATCGCTTCTAGTAATTTGGCCAAGCGGATTTGTGACCGTCAGCAGCCGCTTGTAAACGTCGTAAGCGTAGCTGGTGCGGTTGCGCAGCTCGTTCTCTTCCCAGCGTTTGTTCCCGTAAACGTCGTATCCAAACGACCGATACTTAGTGTCGGCATGGGTGATCTTGGTCACTAACCCGCGCCCATGCACGGGTGCGCCATTGGGATCGGTGACACCGCCCGCGAAGGCGCGGTCGTACTCATAAGTCTCCGACGGCACCTGGCCAATGCCGGTCGCCGGGTAAGTAAGAGTTTGCACCCGGTCCTGCCAAGGGTGTGGCGTAGCGCTGGGACCTGGACTTACGTAGTAGTAGCTCAATGTGATGTGTGGCTCGTTGTCGGATGGTGGATAAGACGAAGTCGCCGTTGGGTTCCAGAGTTTCGTCATCAGGCCGTTCTCATACCACGTATGCTCGTAATAGCCGTTCTTGCGCCGGTGTGTCAGCACCTGCCCGTAGCCGTTGTACGTAAAGGTCTCGTACGACGGAGGCGTATTCGCGTCCGCTGGATAATCGATTCGCGTGATCCGATTGTTGGAGTCGCGCGTGTAAGTGGTCATCTTCCCCCGTTCGTTTGTAACGGTGCTAATGTGATAGGGATTGTCGGGATCGGAGTAGGTATAATCGACGTGTGTCTGATCCGGATGCCGGATTTGGGTCGGGTTGCCGATCACCTGCTCGTTAGTGTAATGGGTAACGGAGCCATTCCGATCAGCCACGTCAGTGAGATAATTGTTCGAGTCATACGTATATACCTCATTGATCCCGTTGAAATCCGATTTGTGCTTGACGAGTGGCACGTGCTGGGCTGCCTGCTGCAGGTAGATCGTACGCGATGGCCCATCGCCACGGGTTTCTGTTTGCGTGGCGCTGGGGCAGTCCGGGCTTTGTGACCAGGAGTGGGTCGGGCACGAGTTGGAAGTGAAGGTTGAGACCGCCACGCCGGCCGAGGGTGACGCCGTGGGGCTGGCCGACGCCAACTGATGCTCCGCTCTGACCTGGCCCTGGAAGCTTCCGTTTGTCTTATACTCGTAATAGATCGATTGCATCGGGCCGTCGGCATGTGTATCCCAAGCGGCGATCAGCTTGGTAGCGTGCCCAGTGATGGTACAATTCCGGCACGACGACTCACAATTGCACAAAGTGTCAAAGTTGTAAGTCGTGTCGCCGTAAGTGTAGTAAGCGGAGTCCGGTCCTGGGGTGTTGCGGTTGTAGTCCACGCGGGTAAGCCCTCCAATCCCCCACGTGTAGTGCACCGACGATCCATCGCTCCCCGTCACGTCGGTGATCTTCCACCAGGTGGCGTTATCGCAATCGCAAACGCCATTGTGACCACAGGCGTAGGTGATCGTAATCCAGCGACCACTCGGGTCGGTGATCTTTTTCAACCGAATTAGTTCCGGGTACATGTGCTGCGGATCACCGCACGGTGTCTCGTACTGAAGGGTAGTTTGCCGTCCGTACGGGTCCTCCACGTATTGCGGCTCATAGTGATCGACAAGAGGTGGTGCGGGGTTTTGGCCGGGCTCGGGAAAATCCGTTGTGAAGTCCATATGAACCTTGCTGCCGTCTTCGAGGTGGAGATCAGCCGTACCGGCGCCGCAGCCCGCGCATTGACCCTCGCCACCGCAGCTGGGACAAGATTTGTCCCACCGCAATTTCATCCCTGGCTCGGGGGTGCGCCAGATTCCGCCATCGGGCAAATGCACTGCTATCGCGTCGCCAGCCCAGCCTCTGCCCCAATAGCGCCAGGTCCAGGAGAAACTCCAGTCCCCGGAGCCGCTGGAATAAGTGCGCACCCATTTTAAGCCCAGAGATGAGACTGCGCCTGGCACTTCCAAGTCGGTCACTGATCGATGCACCGAGCCCGTCCAGGCATCATAGCCGCCCCCAGTATGAATCATCGATGAAACCTCCGTGTTCACCGTCGGGGAGACGTCAGTGGCGGAAGGCGGCGACACCTGTGCCTGCAGATTAGAAAACGCCAGGAGCGCGGCGCCAAACAAAAGGCTTGCTTTTGCGTGGGCGATCACGGTGAGCTCCGATGTTCCGACCCGCGTCCGCGTTGCCTCGGCAGGCGGCCTACTCTGATCGCCATAGGTCCGGGGTTCACGCTAGGGGAAACTATCGCCACCGCCATGACTGCGAGAGGGGAGATGGATTTTTTCATGGCGCCAAGCGTAGGCAGGTAATTGTCGATTCGCCTAGTGGGGGAAATCCCTGATTTTTTCTTGCAATCCTGTCAGGTAATGCCCTACAAACAGTCGCTGTTGCAGGACATGAGAACCCCCAAGCGCGCGCACACACTCACACTCGGGCATAGACCTTCGCACGCAGGCGCTGGGCGGTGCGGTCCACCTGACGAACTCTCAGGCGAAACCCTGACAACGCCGTCGCCCAAAATAAAAGTGATGATTGTACATCAGGCGTGTTGGATCCGCCGCGCCATGTGGCGTTTGATCGATGAAAGCGAACGATTTGCCGTCTGCGCGCAAACCGACAATGCGCGCAGCGCGATCGCATTGTTCGAGCAGTATCAGCCGAAAATTGTTGTGCTCGGCCCGGGGTTAGTCCATGGAAACGCGCTTCAGTTAATGAAGACGCTCCTGAAATTAGCGCCGGCAGCCTTAGTGCTGGTCCTTTCCTGGGAGGAGAGCGCCATGTCGATTTGCCGGGCGCTACGCGCCGGCGCAATAGGCTATTTGACGGTTAAAGATGGCGACTTGGAGTTGCTGCTCGCGCTGGATACGATTACTGCCGGAGCTTGTTACGTCAGCAAAAGCTTGTGGAATGTCGTGCTCAAAAGCTTCGCGCATAGCGCGCTGGCACAGGTAAAAGCAGGCGCAAATCTGCTCACTGACCGGGAACTGGAAGTTTTCACTCTCATCGGCCGAGGCACCGGGACTTTGGAAATGGCGGATGAACTCGGACTGAGCATCAAGACTGTTGAAACTCACCAAATGCGGATCAAGCAAAAGCTGAATCTTGCCAACGCGGCGCAATTGAGAAAATACGCCGTGCGCTCGATGTCGAAACTGCGTGCGTGACACGTTGTGCTTTCAGAATGCGGCGTTTTTTGAGCAATTGATGAACGCGGCTAGATTCTTTCATGCGCACCATCGCATCCGCGACACTTGTTTTCGCAGCGCTGCTTTCTGCCGCAAAGACCGCGCCGCTTTCCGAGGCCGAGCTCAAGAATCTTCTCGCGGGAGTTCGCCAGAACCGCAGCACGCAGGCCGATTTTCAGGAAGAAAGAGTGATCCGGCTGATGAAAAAGCCGGTCGTCAGCTCGGGACGAATTTCGTTCCAGCCTCCGAACAAATTCCGGCGCGAAGTGAAAGGCAATGCGCCCAGCGTTACCGTGAGCGACGGTCGCCAGCTCTGGATTTATTATCTAAATTTCAAATCAGCTGAGCGTTACCCACTGGGGAAAGGGTCGCCACTTGATTCTACGGTGGCCGCGATCAATTCCGCGTTAAATCTGGAGAACATCGAAAACACGTTCCAAATCAATGCGGCAAAGATGGAAAACGGATACGAGCTGACACTTTTGCCGCGCACGTCTTCGATGAAACGCGCATTTCAAAAGCTTGATCTGAAAATCAACGACAACCTGCGCGTCGAACGCACCGATATGCTGCTGCCGAACGGCGATCGAATCGTGACGACGTATTCAAACCAGACGCGCGCGCCAGTTCCTGCTTCCACTTTCGATTTTAAGCCGCCGCCGGGCACGGAAGTAACCACGCCGCTGGGACAATGATGAGCAATGAAGCACCAGCCTTCGCTTGGCTACGGCGCGGCAGGCGAATGCCGAAGGACGAAGGAATGGACAATTGTGGGGCGTTTCTGTGAAATGCCGCGGCGTCTGACACAGACGCCCTACAATTTCGGATTTCGTCATTAATTCGTCATTCGTCATTCCGATTTCCTCATTTCTAAAATTCATGTTCATTCGTGGTTAAAAACAACCGGCATTTAAAATTCGATGAACTGAGGCAAAGATTCCGCCTCACTCCGACCGAAAAACGAGTAGCCGTTTTCGTGGTTGCGGCGTTCGTGCTCGGGCTGGCCACAAAATGTTATCGCGACGCGCATCCCTCCCCTGCCCCTGTCCAAAATCGTGCGCGCACAACAATGACGAGCACGAGCACGCACTGAACGCCAGCGGACGCAACAAGGAGAACGCAAAGATCGGCAGAAAAACATCACTTGCCAGATTCAGCGCCTGAACAAGAGTATCAGCAAAAGTAACAAAGCCGAAACTTAGTTCCCCACATGGTGTTTGCGAAAGACATTGTCCCCACAGATCATCCTGGCGTGACGGACCACGTTGACGCGTTCGTAAAGCAGGTCTGCGAGGTGATTGTGGGCAAGGAGCGGGCGGTAAAGCTCGCTGTCGCCTGTCTGCTCGCGCGCGGCCACCTGTTGATCGAAGATATCCCCGGCGTAGGTAAGACCACGCTCTCCCAGGCATTGGCGCGCTCGCTGGCGCTCGCGTTTCAACGTCTCCAATTCACCAGCGATCTGTTACCAGCCGATATTCTCGGCAATTCAATCTTCGACCGCGATGAGCAGCAGTTCGTTTTTCACCGTGGTCCACTTTTTTCGCAAGTAGTGCTGATCGACGAGGTCAACCGGGCGACCCCAAAAACACAAAGCGCGCTTTTGGAAGCGATGGAAGAACATCGCATCTCGATCGACCGCGTGACCTACGAGCTGCCCGAGCCTTTTTTTGTTATCGCAACGCAGAATCCGCAAACTGCCGTGGGCACCTTTCCGTTGCCAGAATCGCAATTGGACCGTTTTCTAATGCGGATCGAGCTGGGTGTGCCGGACCGGGCCAGCGAGCGCGCGATGCTTTTAGGAATGGATCGCCGCGAGATGTTGAAGGAATTGAAGCCGGTTATCAGCCCACGAACGCTGATTGAAATCCAGGACAACGTGCGAAAGGTGCACGCCTCGGCGGCGCTGCTCGATTATTTGCAGGATTTGCTCGATGCCTCGCGACAGCGTCACAGCAGTGGTTTGTCGCCACGCGCCGGTCTGGCCTTGCTGCACGCGTCTCAGGCGTGGGCGCTGATGAACGGACGCGACATGGTTTTACCCGAGGACATTCAGGCAATCGGCATAGCGGTGATGGGGCATCGGCTCGGGAACGATATCGACCAACTCGGACAAAGCGGACGCACATTCGCTGATAACCTGCTGCACAGCGTGCCCGTCCCGTGAGAGCAGGAAGATTTCCGCTGCTGTACCCGACCGTAAGTTTCGCGGTGCTCCTGTTTGTGCTGGGGGCGATATGGTACGCGGCCTCGAGTCAAAATAGTCCGGCCGTTTACCTGCTGCTGTTTGGGCTAACGGCCGTGTTTCTCGTTTCAATCCCGCACACGCTGCTCAATCTGGCAGATGTGACGATAGCGCCGGAATCCGCGAAGCCGGCATTTGCAGGCGAAGAGGTTTCCGTGCCAGTCGAGATCATGAATTGTTCGCGTGCCACGCGTCGCGGAATCGAATTGGTTCTGCCGGGTTCAGGCGGCAAACGCAGACGCGTCGATTACATTGCAGCCGGCAAGGCCGCTCGTGTGACGCTTCGATTCCCGGCAAAGCACCGGGGCGAACACAGAGTAGGAACGTTTCGCCTAACGAGTATTTATCCGCTCGGTTTCGTTCGCGTTGTGAAAAAGTTCGCCTCCTCGCAAACTTACCTCGTATATCCAGAGCCGTCGGGGGATCCCCGGCTCCCAACGCAGCGTGCGCGTTCACCGCACAGCCGGCCACAAATGGAGCTTGGAGAAGGCGATGACTTTGCAGGAGTTCGCGCCTATGTGCCGGGTGAATCTCAACATCATATCGATTGGAGAGCCGTGGCGCGCGGCCAGCCGCTTATGACAAAACAATTTGCCGCCGAAGCGGAAGGCTCCGTGCGGCTCGACTTTTTTGCTGTGCGTTTTACCGGCGTCGAAGAGAAGTTGTCGCAACTTGCGCTGTGGGTGATTGAAGCGGAACGCGTGCGACGGCCTTACAGTTTACGTCTGCCAAACACAGACATCGCGCCTGCTGTAGGAGAAGCGCATTTTCATCGATGCATGCGTTCGTTGAGTTTGTTTCCAGAAGGCGAAAGAGTGTGAGGATAAGTAACAAGAAGAGTGGCAGGCGCACGCAGCCGCGGAGAGACACCGCCATTCCACGCCGGCCGCTGCTTTGGCTGGCTGCGGCGCTGCTGTTCACGCTTCCCCCGATGTTCGGCCAGCTCACGGGTTGGGCGCCATCTTTCTTTCTTCTCGCACTGGCACTGAAATTCTGGATGGAGCCAAAAGGCTACCGGCTTCGTTCGTTTGTTTTGAAATTAATTCTCGCAGCCGTAACGGTCGGGGCCATCTTTCTTAGCTACGGAACCCTGAAAGGCGTTGAGCCCGCCGTATCGCTTCTGGCTGTTCTGGTGTCGCTCAAAATTCTCGAGGCGCACACTGCGCGCGAGTTTCAAGTAATGGTGATGATGGCGTGGGTGCTTTGTCTTTGCGGCTTTCTCCTTTCGCAGGATCTCGCGATCGCGCTTTGTCTCTTTGTCGCGTTCGCATTGCTGATCGCCGCGCTGATCCAGTTTCATCGTGGATCGTCACCAGGTGCTTTTTGGCTGCCGCTGGCGACGACTTTCAAGCTGCTTGCTCAGGCTGCGCCAGTTATTGTTCTACTCTTCCTCCTGTTACCCCGAATTAATACCGCCTTCCAGTTTCGGTTCGGCGACCTTCACGCTGCGAGGACCGGTTTTTCCGATCGGCTTTCTCCCGGCGGCATCGCTGCGCTTGGGAACTCTACAGACATCGCTTTTCGCGCGGAGTTTCCCGACCGCAGGACAGGGCCTATCGGTCCAATGTATTGGCGGGGGCTGGTCATGTGGCATTGCGATGGCATGGAATGGCGAGCGCCTTACGGGCCAGCGTCCATCTCCGATTCGTCTCGGAAATATGCCGCGAGCGATAAGGCAATTCGCCAGCGAATTACCCTGGCGCCGCATGGGGCACGCTGGATGTTTGCGTTGGATCACCCCATTGGAATGACTCCGGGCGCAATGCTCGCGCGCGGCAATTATCTAGACAGTTTTCAACCGATTCGAAAACCGCGCCGCTATGAAGTGGTCTCAACCACCGAACCATTAGGAAAGGAACTCAGTGATTACGAACGCCGGGAAGCGCTTCAGCTACCCGCATCGATTAGTCCCTCGGTGCGTGAGTTGGCAGCATCTTTGGCCGCGCGCGGCTCCGAGCCGCGAGAGATCGTCAACAGCGCCCTCCAGTTTTTTCGGACCCAAGGATTCCGCTATTCATTGGCACCTGGCAAATATGACAAGAACGATCTGGAAGAATTTCTGTTTCATCGTCGAACCGGCTTTTGCGAACATTACGCTGCCAGTTTCGCTACCCTGATGCGGCTGGCCGGAATTCCAGCTCGGGTCGTACTTGGTTATCTAGGTGGCGAATACAACGACCTGGGCGGGTTCTTTCTTGTGCGCCAGGCAGACACTCATGCGTGGTGCGAAGTCTGGCTCCCAGGGAACGGATGGACGCGAATCGATCCAACCAGTGCGGTTGCACCCGGCCGGGCAAGCCAGGATCTCAGCTCATTTTTAGCAGGGCGAGTCGCTTCCGGAGAAATGGCCATTGGTCGAAGCGCGCTCATCACGCAGCTGGCGCGGTTAGCGCTGATCAACCAGATTAAATCCTTGTGGGAAGCGTTAAATTATCAGTGGGACACTCGCGTCATGGGTTTCGACGCCGATGTTCAAGACGTGTTGCTGACGTCGCTCGGACTGACCAACAGGGGACCTCTTCCACTCGTTATGCAAGTGCTGGTTGTCATCGCTGCCGTGTTGATCATCTATGCTGGCTGGATGCAACTGCGAACGCGTCCTCGTACTGATCGGATTCAGGAATTGTATAAACGTTTTTGTCAGAAGCTTGCCCGCATCGGGGTGCAACGCGATCCATGGGAAGGCCCATCGGATTTCGCAACACGGGCGGCCCAATCATTGCCTAACGAATCAGGGCGCGTGCGCTGGATCACCGAAACGTATATCGCTTTGCGTTATGCACCCGGACCTGCCGCCGCTAACCTTCATGAATTCGCAAAAGAAATAAATGCGTTTAACGCCCATCGGTCTGTGTGAGACGCCAACTCCGATTTAGACCGGCGTTTCACAGAGCGGAGCCGGCGGGAGCCACACACGGGACGCACGAACGGTGAAGAGAGCGGGAGGGAACAAATCAAACGCCATATAACTATAGCTAAAGCTGCTCGATCTTGTAGCCACGCGCCCTCAACAAGGCGAGAAGCCCATTGGGACCACCCAAGTGCCCCGCGCCAACGACCACGAAATAGGTGTGTCCGCTGCGGAGGTAACCTTCAATTTTTGGAAGCCAGTTACGATTCCGCACATCGATAATCCGTCGGCCTAACGACGGAAAATCGCGAAACGAGTCCTGCAGCAGACGGTTGAGGGCGTCTGCATCGCCACCACGCCACAACCCGATAATGTTCGGGCCCGGTGAACCCTCATGACCTGCGTTGATAAACAAGATCAATAGAAGCGCCTCCGCTTCACGGTCGTTCAGGTCCACAAAGACGCCATTGTGCTCTTTTGGCGATTCCAAGCCGGACACAGGTTTGGAGTTGGCCGCGGCGCGACGCGTGAGATAGGGTTCAATGCCTAATTGCCAGTGCTCGCTCGAAGGAGACGAAAGCACAAGATTGATAAGCCACGGCCGGTACTTGGCAAATTTGTCCTCGGGCACATTCACCAGCGCAAAGAATCGCCGGATATAACCGTAGGTGCGCGGATCAACATGACGTTTCAAGTTGTCTCCCTTCGGATACGTGCCAGCGCGCAACAAGTCTTTCGTTGCCTCGGACGACACTTTTGGATCGTCTTCAAAGACGAGATGCGAAGATGCATCAAAAGCCCGGTTGTATGCTGCTGGTAACGGATAGTCGCTGCTTCGCAAGGCATGAATTGAGCCACCGAGATACAGAGTACCGCCGCTGGGACCGGTAACTCTCCACACGCAAGACAAGGCAAGAGCTGGCTGTGCAAGCAAACAGACTACCGACAGTGCGAAAATCGGAGCGGATCTGTAAGCGAAAGATTTCAACGAGAGGGCGCTTCTTCTAGCAGTTGCCGGGGAAACAGGCAAGCATCTTTGTACTTGGATCCCGTGCCGCGTTTTCTTAGACTGCGCGCCGTGAAATCGGCGGCTCGACTTTTGCAAATCTGTTCCACTCTGGTTTTTTTCCTCCGCGCATCTCTTGGTGCCGAAGACGCGTCCATTGATCGGCTACTCAGCAAACTTCCCCCACCCGAAAAACTCATCAAGCCGTCGGTCCAGAAGGCACTGCAGCACCCTGACCCCGCTTTCAAAGATCCGTTAGTTGCGCAGATGGCAGCCGTAATAAAGACACGGAATTTTTCGCAAGTACTGAATCTATCCCGCAAACTGGCTGAGAAATATCCTCGCAGTGCCGGGGCGCAATGTCTTCGAGGTGCGATCGCATACGACTTGCGACAATTCGCGGAAGCCTCAGTGGCGTTTCGGGCCGCGACAGCCGTTGAACCGAAGTTTGCTTTTGGGCATTTTGGCCTCGCAGCGGCTGAAATGAGCCAGGGACATTATGCTTCGGCAATTCCGCATTTCCAGCGATTGATTGAGCTCGAGCCCAAGGCGGCTATTGCCTATTTGGGTTTAAGCGACTGCACACTCCGCCTCGGCCGGAAACAAGATAGTGCGGAGTACGCAAGGAAGGCAGCTGCTTTGGCTCCCTCCAATGGATACATGTGGTTACAGCTGGCCAAGGCGGAGAAATCTCTCGGTCACACGGAAGCGACGTTAAATGCGATCGCAAAAGCAGCCCAAGTTTCACCCGACAGCGGGGCGATGCTCGCTACTCTCGGTTTCAGCTACATTAATCTGAACCGCATTCCACAGGCGATTCCGACACTCCAACGCGCGGCGAGAATGTTGCCGCAAGATTATCTGGTACAATCGCAACTCGGATACTGTTTAATGACTGTCGGCCAAACCGATCCGGCAATAGGATACCTGCGCAAAGGGGTAAGCTTGAATTCGAACTACGGTCCCGCGTGGGAACACCTCGGAGTTGCCTACCAAAAACAAGGACGCAACCGTGATGCCGTAAGTGCATTGGAAACTGCGACGCGTCTCTTGCCGTCGTCTCGCCCGGCATGGCAGCATCTCGCTCAAGCCTATCAAGCCACAGGTCGCAGCGCTGACGCCCAGCGTGCCGCGGCCCGCGCGCAACAGAGTGCCGCGCCTAAACCAACCAAGAAGAAGGCGTAAGTCGATTAAGTGTCATCACGCTACGGCGACATCGCCGCGCGGCGTCCGTATCTGCCATATCAAAATCTGCAGCCCCGAAAGCGTTCGGGGCCCTTGGCGCCAACGGCGCTCACAAGCCGGTCGGGCAATCGATGAACTCCCATGGAATTCTGAACTTTTTGGACAAGTGCGCGGCGAGCGCTTTTACACCGAAAACTTCGGTGGCGTAATGTCCACCGAGCAGAAGATTCATGCCGAGCTCTTCAGCCGCCACGGCGGCCCAGTGCGGCGCTTCGCCAGTGATAAAGGTGTCGATATTTTCCTGCGCGACCCGGTAGATTTCCGAGCCCGCGCCGCCGGTCACAATGCCGATCATGCGCGTTTGTTTCGGACCAACATCGAAAATTTTTACCGGCCCATTCAATACATGCCGCAATTTACGCACGAGATCGCTGCGCGGCGTCGAGACGCGCGCTTTCAACCCGATCGGCTGGCCTTTTACCTCCAGAAACGGCTGCGCCGATTTGAGTCCAATCGCTGCGACGAGCTGCGCGTTGTTGCCGACTTTCGGATGGATATCCAGAGGAAGATGCGCGCTGTAGAGCGCAATATCGTTTTCAAAGGCAAGGTGCAATTGCCGGCGCAACGCACGTGTTACCGGTTGCAAGCCCGGCCAGAACAAACCGTGATGCACGATCAGAAGATCGACTTTTTTCTTTGCGGCCTCAGCCAAAACGCGCGTGGAAACATCGACTGCGGCGCCGAGCCGCGTGATTCGGCCTGAATTTTCAATTTGCAGACCGTTGAGCGCGTTGTCCCAATCGCCCACGTCGTGAACGCGCAAGAAATCGTCCGTGTAACTAACGATCTCTGAAAGTGAACCCATAGATTAGATCTTGTCATTGCATAGCGCCCATTTGCAATCCTTGGTGTTCTGAGTCGGGCAACGCGCCTCGTCGAAGTTCCAAATCCCAAATCCCAACTCCCGGTCAAATCTGAGTCCTAAAAAATCCAACTGACACCCAGACTCAACCAGGGTGTTAACGATGGGAAACGACTTCCGCGTATCACACAATCTGGTCGCTGCCCTACTTACAAGCTTTCGATTTCTTTTCGCAGATCTTCCTTCGTTCTGCCTAGCTTTTGTTCGAGTCGACCTAACAGTTCATCATCTTTCCCTTCGGAAAATGCTAGGTCGTTATCGGTCAACTGCGCATATTTCTGTTTCAGCTTGCCTTTTACTTCGTTCCAACTGCCTTTGAATCCCAATTTCGTCATAATAATACATATATCGCTTGCGGAACGACGATCAGTTGCCTCACCCCTTGTTATTCCAGGCGACGGTTATAGAAGCGCAGATACGCTCAAGCTGCCTTTTTGGCAGCGTCGCGAAGCTGCTTTATTCGATCATGCGCGAGTTTTATATCGGTGTACTGGCGGAAAACGACGTCGCGCAGCGGCGAAGAAAGAGGTTTATCGATCGCCTCCTTGAATTCTTTCACCGCAGAATCTTCACCGCGCTCACATTCCGCTAGAATAGCGCCTTCATCTTTACCACTGATGGCAGATTTCAAATCCATCCACCCGCGATGCATCGCGCCCGCGGCGCTGCCGCCTGTCTCCGGCTCGGCTCCGGCCACGCTCCTTAGCTCCGTCTGGAGTTCGCTAGCAAACCGATGCCGCTGTGCCGAATACTGGGTGAACAACGACTTCAGCTCCGGATCCTTTACCCCATCTGCAGCCTCCTTGAAGCCCTTCTCACCGTCTTTAAGCGTTTCGATCAGATTATTAATTACCGATGCAATTTCTTTTTCATTCATCATATCTTCTAATCGCTCGTCGCACCTGAACGGGTTCGGAAATTTCGCTCGAAAATAAAATTCACCGCATCAGCGGGCGTCCGCTTTGGGGAACATGACGCGCTCCGAATGCTCATTGAGAGCCGCCAATAATTTTGGGATTAGGCGGCTCTTTACAGAACCCGCTTCACGGGGCGGCACGATATAACGCACAATCGCGTCAAGCCATGTCATTTCATCCACGCGAAAAATGACTCGAGGCCGCGAGCGCACCTCCAGCTCATCGACCGGGGTGCGCGCCAGCAGTTCGCGATAAACTTCCACACGTTTCACCATCTCCTCGCCCAAGTCCTCTTCCACGATCCGTTGCATCGTTTCAGAGACGAATTGCAAGTCGCTTTGATATGCGATCTGAAATTTGATCTCGTTCCAAACGTACGGGAACAAAGGCCACGAGTAATTCCAGACCATCGTGTCGAGAACTTTCTCATTTGGGAAACGGATCACGCGGCCGGTGGGATGATCGGTTGAAAGGTACTCTCCGCCGAATTCCCACAGCGTGGTGTCAAGATATCCAACATCGATGACGTCTCCCGTGGCATCGCCAATCTTGACGCGATCACCAACCCGATACGGGCGCCGCACAAGAATATAGATCCAGGCAATGAAACTCTTCATGGGGGTCTGGACGGCGAGACCAATGATGATCGAGCCGATTCCCAAAGCGGTAAGTGCGGGATACCAGTTAACAAACAAGATCGACACCGCGACTACCGCGATCGCTAATGCCACCACTAAATGCTCAATGCGTTTGAGAGTGAAGCGCGTCGTTGCGTCTTCGATTCGCCCGATTCCATAAATGGAAATTGCATGGGCGACCGCGACAACTACAACGATCAATGCTACCGCCCGGAGGATGCGCCCAATGATGTCCAGGTGCTCTTTGGGCAGCGGTATCAATTTTGCCGATAGGAGAAAGTAGAGGACAGCGCAGCCGACAACGATGAGGGCGTGCGTGACAAACCAGAATTTGTCTCCGGTTTTCGCTTTCACTTCTGCCGCCGGCTTCTGTCCGCTTGCACGGACGAGCTCTTTACGCACATCTGGCCGCCGACAAAGTTCTTCCGCCGTGTCAGGCATTTACTAACTAATTCGCAGCTGCCAGCGAAACCGATTGCCGGAAACGGCTAAATCCCTTTCTTCAGGCGATTAGCAGGGTGATGACCACGATTCCGTTTTGGATCGATAGCACGCCGATTAAACGATTCCCGACACTCCAAAAGAACATGCGTGTCGACGTGCTCGTCATCGGGGCCGGCATAACCGGTATCACGACCGCGTATCTATTAAAAAAAGCCGGCTTCGCTGTTGCCCTGATTGAGCGCGAGCGTGTCGCCTCGGTCGATACCGGCCATACGACCGCTCATCTTACCTACATCACCGATGTAGAGCTCTACAAACTCGCGGACAGTTTTGGAAATGACCACGCTCAAGCTGCGTGGGATGCAGGCGCAGCAGCGATTGATGAGATCGAGCGAATTGTTTCGGAAGAGAAAATCGATTGTGAGTTTATGATGGCGCCGGCGTACCTGCACGTGCGCGTTGGCGGTTCTGTTCAAAAAGAAATTCCATCGCTAAAAAAGGAAGCCAGGACTGCAGGGAAACTAGGATTCGACGCGACGTACTTGGAGTCAGTCCCGCATTTCAATCTGCCCGGGGTTCGTTTCGCCAACCAAGCAAAGTTTCATCCCAGGAAATATCTTCGAGCGCTGGTCGGGCGAATTCCTGGAGATGGCTCCCATGTTTTTGAAAGAAGCGCAGTAACTGAGTTCGATGCAAAAAAGTGTCGGGCAAAAATTAACCGTCATTGGATCAGCTTTGATCGCCTTGTTATGGCCACAAATAACCCGCTGGTTGGTTTCTCCAGCATAACAAGCGCTGCACTATTCCAAACGAAACTTGTGCTTTATACGAGCTACGCGCTCGGCGCACGCGTTCCAGTTGGAACGATTCCGGAAGCAATGTTCTGGGACACTCGAGAACCTTACGATTATCTCCGTGTGGATGGACACCGCGACTTTGAGTACATCATTTACGGCGGCGAAGATCATAAGACCGGGCAAAAAAGGAAGACTAAGCAGGCTTATGCGCGGTTGGAAAAGCGACTAAAAAAGATTCTTCCCGAAGCCCGTGTTGATCATCGCTGGTCAGGTCAGGTTATTTGCAGCCCGGACGGGTTGCCCTATATCGGAGAGAACGCTGAGCGTCAGTTCATCGCGACTGGTTATTGTGGAAATGGAATCACATTCGGAACGGTCTCAGCGATCATGGCGCGTGACTGGGCAATGGGACGAAAAAATCCCTGGTGCGATTTATTTGCGTTTGACCGAAAGAAGATCAAGGGCGCTGCGTGGAACTACGTAAAAGAAAATAAGGATTACCCCTACTACATGCTCAAAGACCGATTGGCGCGCGCTGAAGGCGAGTCTGTTCGCGAAATAAAACGTGGCAAGGGCATGGTCGTCGGTTCGCGATTGAAGAAAATTGCGGCATTTCGGGATCGCAAAGGCGAGCTTCACAAGTTTTCGCCCGTCTGTCCCCATCTCGGCTGCCATGTCCGGTGGAATCCCGCCGAATCGACATGGGATTGTCCTTGTCATGGCTCGCGCTTCAAGTCCACAGGTGAGGTAATCGCCGGACCCGCCGAACAAGGACTTAGCCCGGTCTAACTCAATCTTCGGCACGCTCCTTGGAGCGTTCTGCAACAAACAGTTCCGCTAATCAGGGAACTCCTCTGCCTCGCCATCCGAAGATCGCAAAGATAAGAAACATCACCAGGAACAGAAAGAACAGCAACTTGGCGATTCCCGCCGACGCTGCGGCGATCCCGCCAAATCCCAAGACCGCTGCTATTATGGCGATTATTAAAAATGTTACAGCCCAACCTAACATGATTCACCTCCTTTTCTAAGTAATCGCGCCAGCGTATCGGTGTGCGCGCATCTCTCTGATTTTCCCATTGATGGGCTGATCGTTGAAAGCTGCGATCGGCCGAATTGAATAACATCCACAGAAGCCTTCGAGAGCGTTGTTATTTCAAAGGATTAACTAAACTATGCCTGAACAAGAAACACTCGAACGGGCGCGCGAAGACGAACGCGAAGGTCTTTCGCCATCGACGCAAGCAGGCGAATTCGTGCGCGAGGAAATGGAACACATACGCGATGGCGAGCATGGCGCGCGTTCGCCTGAGCAGGCCATCGCGATTGGTCTCTCACAAGCGCGGCGGGCCGGTGTAAGACTGCCTCCGCCCAAGCGCGGCAGGGCGCGAACCAAGCGCCAGGCCAAGCGTGATCTGGCAAAAGGCCACCGACGCAAACAACCATCTCGAACGCGGTCGCGCGCTGTGCGTGGCGCACTCAAAAGAGAAAGCCGCCGATCGGCGTCCCGAAAAGCGCTTTCACGACACGCCAGACGAGCCGCAAATGCGCGTAGCGCGACATCGCGTTCGGCTGCTGCGAGAAAGGCCGCGCGAACTCGCAAACGCCGCCGTTAAAATGGCGAAGGAAAAAAAACTTCAGCCGGCACAGAAGCAACGTCACCAGCCGGGTCGCGAATACAAAATGAGACCGCGGCCGAAGGCCGTGGACGAGGACCAGCGCGGCAGTCAAAAACTACAAGACAAAGTTGCCATCATCACTGGCGGCGATAGCGGGATTGGACGCGCTGTGGCCGTGGCGTTTGCGAAGGAAGGCGCAAGCGTTGCAGTGGTTTATTTAGAGGAACACAAAGATGCCAGGGAAACGCAGAAGCTTGTGGCAAAGCAGGGCGGCAAATGTCTGCTTATCGATGGTGACGTTGGCGATGAAGAATTCTGTCAGGCAGCCGTGAAGCAAACCGTCGATGAATTCGGCAGGCTCGATATCGTCGTCAACAATGCCGCCGAGCAACATCCTCAAGATTCCATCGAGAAAATAACAGCCCGGCAGCTGGAGCGAACATTTCGCACTAACATTTTCTCTTTTTTCTTCGTAACGAAGGCTGCCATGAAACATTTGAAAAAGGGCAGCGCAATTATTAACACAACCTCAGTGACTGCTTATCGAGGCAGCCCGCAGTTACTCGACTATTCATCCACCAAGGGCGCAATCACAACTTTTACGCGCTCACTGTCACGGGCTTTGGCAGAAAAGGGAATCCGGGTAAATGGCGTCGCTCCCGGTCCAATTTGGACGCCGCTTATTCCATCGTCATATGAGGCGAAAGACGTGACCACGTTTGGTTCCGATGTCCCTCTGGGTCGTCCAGGACAGCCTGAGGAAATTGCGCCCTCTTACGTCTTTCTCGCCTCGGATGATGCGTCGTACATGACGGGACAAATTTTGCACCCCAACGGTGGCGAGGTCGTTAACGGATAAGGTCGCACATAACAACAAATCCGAGCCCATTTCCGGATGCGATTCAATTTTGAGAAAGAGACCCAAATACTTATGGCACGAGGAAGCAAAAAGAAATATACGTCGAAACAGAAACGTCGCGCGGAAAAGGTCGCTCGCGGCTATAAAAAGCGCGGCGTAAGCAAAAAGGAAGCGTCGCGTCGAGCGTGGGCGACCGTAAACAAAGAGAGCGGAGGCGGAAAGAAAAGCGGCAGTGGCCGTGGCAAAAAAGAAAAGAGAAGCGCATCTCGCAAAGGCGGACGAAAAGGCGGTCGCAAATAGATCATTTCGCTGAGCGGGCGGAACAGTTCACGTGCCCCTAACTAACGCTGAACTCGCTGAACTTCTGGCGCGCCAATCCGAGAGCGAATCTGGCATTCTGGTTCGCGCATTCCGACGCGCTGCGCGCAATGCGTTGTCTTGGCCCGAAAGCGCGGCCACGCTTATCGCGCAGAATCGATCTCTCCTTGAACTGCGCGGTATCGGTCCTTTCATCGAAAAACGGGTCCGAGATTGGATCAACGATTCTGAGCGCGTAAACGGGAAAATTCCCTTATTGCGACGGGATTTTCTTAGTCTGGCGGACGCCAGAGCGCTTCTAAAAAAGAATCCGGAATGGGAAAAACATTTGCGCGGCGATTTACAAATGCACACGCACTGGAGCGACGGATCAGGTACGGTCGCTGAAATGGCAACCGCCGCGAACGAACGCGGCTACGAGTACATGGCCATTACCGATCATTCCAAAGGATTGAAAATTGCAGGCGGTATCGACGAAGCAAGTTTGCGAGCGCAAGGTCGCGAAATCGCCGCAGTGAACAAATCAATTTCGCGACGCGCTGAAAAGCTGACCGTGCTTCGCTCCATCGAGATGAATTTGAATCCACGAGGCGAAGGCGACATGAATCCACGTTCGCTCTCGGACCTTGATATGGTGCTTGGCTCATTCCACTCAGCTCTACGAGCGACCAGCGATCAGACCGAGCGATACGTCGCTGCATTGCGAAATCCGCATATCCAGATTCTCGGACATCCGCGCGGACGCATCTACAATTATCGGCTCGGACTCAACGCAGATTGGCCGCGCGTCTTCGCGGAGGCGGCTAGACTCGACAAGGCACTCGAGATCGATTGCTATCCCGATCGTCAGGATGTGAACGTGGATCTACTTGAGCTCGCCCGCGCAGAAGGAACACGGATTTCGCTCGGGACAGACGCACATCATCCGTGGCAGCTGGAATTCATTCACCTTGGACTCGCCGCAGCAATGCGCGCAAAAATTCCTGCTGCGAGAATTGTGAATTTCATGAGTGCGCAAGCGTTGAGGAATTGGGTCGCGGGTGTGCGTGAACGCAGCCGCCGGTGTTAGATTCAAAGGTCCGTTTACGCACGGCTAGACAGCCTGTGTGCAACGAACAGCCAAAAGAAGGGAAAATATTTTTGGGATCGATAGAGAGTCCTTCAGCGAATTCACGGCTATACCAGCAGATGCATGTCAACCAAAGCGAATAGCGTCACTAACCCTGCAGCAGCAGCAAACGATGCCGGTCTGTACTATGAGAACGACAATCGTGTCGGATACAGACGCAGAGCAAATAGTGATCATTTCGAATATTTAGACACGGAAGCGAAGCGCATCCGCGACAAACAGCGGCTCCTGCGAATCAAGCGTCTGGCCATTCCACCGGCGTGGACGGATGTCTGGATTTGCCCTTCGCCAAACGGCCACATCCAGGCAACCGGCCGCGACGCGCGAGGCCGCAAACAATATCGTTATCACGACCGATGGCGCGAGATGCGCGATGAAAATAAATTTGGACGCCTTGCTGACTTTGCCAAGGTTTTGCCGAAGATCCGGCGGCGCGTCGCTCGGGACATCAGGTTGGCCGATTTGCCACGAGAAAAGGTGCTCGCCACGGTTGTTCGATTGTTGGAACGAACTTTCATTCGCATCGGCAATGAA
>QHMS01000331.1 GCA_003217895.1 Verrucomicrobiota bacterium | reverse complement strand
ATCGTTCGAATCCCGCTTCCGCCGCGACGTTAAAGCGATAGGGCAGACCCATCTCGATCTCCTGAGTGAAAAGATGATCGGGCGGCCCATGGCGGAACCCCTGGCCCTCATAAAGTTCACCGAAGAAAAATGACCACGGCGGCAGTACGTAAGCATTCACTGTGCTGGAGAAACGGCTGCGCGAAAGTCCGGGAGGCGCACCGTAAGCGCTGGGCACTTCTTCAGCAGTCACGACAACAGACTCCTCGGTCGTTGTTGTCTGTGCGAGAAGCGAATTGTGGACTGCAGAAAAGGGCAAACCCATGCAAGCGATCAGCGGGACGAGGCCCCGGACTCCACGAAAAAAGGACGTTTTCCTCATACGTGGCGGGCATCATTACAGAATCGTAATGATTGGCAAGAAAATTTTTGATGAAAAATCCGCGCCCTTTTCGGAGTACGAGAACTGGGTGCCGTTTAGCGGCTGGTTTGCGCCAGCACCTGAAGCTGAGCGCTGATCAACAAGACGCAGCTAGGGCGAGATTCGCGCTGCGTCTCCTGGGAAAGCGGCGATGTTGCGGACGGAACCTAGTAAAGTTGCCCTGTACTCTGCGAGATCACAAAAGTTGACGCAGGCTGCGGAGCGAAGCATTCAGGGTACCATCCTTCGCCTCCGAAGCGAATATCCATGACCGCTGCGTTCGTAGGCGTGTTCGGAACAGTCCAGTAGAAAAATGTCGCCTTTGGATCCATGATTGGCGTTATGCAGGCGGTGAACGTCCTGCCGCCATCCAGCGACAGCCAAACTTCCTCCTCACACCCCGCCAAATTGACGTTCGGAAGCGTATGAGTCCACTCAACTCTGACTCTCTGTCCAGGGTAGAGGATCTGGCCAGCCGTCGGCGTGATCAGCTGCGCAGAATACTTGGGTGTCTGTGCGTTTGAAGTACTAACGAATTGCGGAGCGAAGCTAAGCGCCACCGCAAAGATGATTGCAACGAATATACGAGTTTTCATTTTTTATCCTTGGCTTGAGTAAATATTTCCGCCCAAAATCGAAAATCTGCAAAAGATTTTATGATTACTTTTTTGTCATCTGTCCCACGATGCTGCACTACATTTTATTTCGCCGGAAGCGGGAATATTATTTTGACCGTTGTGCCGTGACCAACCTGACTCTGAATTGAAGCTGATCCGCCGTGAAGATCGACAATCGATTTTACCAAAGCCAGGCCGAGACCGGCCCCATCGGAACCGCGCGATGACTCGGCGCGGTAAAACCGATCAAACACACGCGGCAAATGTTCTGGAGCTATTTGTCGAGCAGATTTCCCACGGCGCGTTCAAACAGGTTTGGGTCGGCATAAAGGTATCCGTCACCGGTGCAACTAATCGAAACATTGAGCTCGTCGGCTAGCGCTTGATAAAACGCCGCAATTTTCTCCGCGGCCGCGCGCGCATCGAATCGCTTCCGCGCAATCGGTTCGCGCGCTGCATCCGCCCGCGCAACAAAAAGCAAGTTATCCACGATTCTGGAGAGCCGTTCACATTCGTCGATGGTTGATTCGATGGTCTCACGATACTCAGCCGCCGTGCGTTCGCGCGTGAGGGCCACCTGCGCTTCGCCCATCATATTTGCAACGGGCGTTCGCAGCTCGTGCGCGAGATCGGCAGAAAATTGCGAGAGCCGCGTAAACGAATCGTCGAGTCGCTCGAGCATGTCGTCGAAAGCGATGGCGAG
The DNA here is from genome assembly GCA_003217895.1 of Verrucomicrobiota bacterium. Taxonomy (GTDB): domain Bacteria; phylum Verrucomicrobiota; class Verrucomicrobiia; order Chthoniobacterales; family UBA10450; genus Udaeobacter. Next base: position 2,703 of record QHMS01000331.1, on the reverse strand, counting down.
CGGTTGAAGTTCGCGCGGCCAGTCAGCGGGAATTACCCGCTCCTTCAAATGAGTGGGTCCAATACGCCCGAGCGATTGCGTCATTTCTCCGAGCGGCCGCAACCCTCGTTTGGTGACGATGATGGCAATCAAAGCCGAGGCCAGAATGCTACCTGAGAGAACTATGACGAATAAGACAGCGAAATTTCTTTCGACCCGCTCGTCGCTTGACCGGTCCTGCGCTACCTGAAGGATGTAAGCTTGGGCGCCAGACTCTTGGCCTACTGCGACGAGGGAAAACAGTTTCCCCTTCGTGCGATAATCCTTCCGATTTCGGACGGACGCTGTCCATGTCTGGGCAGTCGGAAAAACACTCGGTGGCAGCAAGCGCTGCATTCCAGGCGTCTCTGACAGGATGTGACCTTCGGAGTCAAGAGCTCTGATCCAATAAGGAGCACGGTCCCCCGTCTGGCGCGCGTTCAATTCCTCGGCGAAAAGTTGTGGGCCGCTCTCGTGCAGGTCCGCGCCCAGAGCGGAAATCTTATCGCCCAAGACGGCGTTGTCTTCGGCGAGCGCGTGTCGGACCACGAGCGAGTAAAACACGCCAAGTCCCAAGACGAGCAAGAGCGCTGTAGCGAGCGTAAAAAACAGAATAAGCCGGGAGGCGATGGAGCGGGGCTTACTCCTCGTCCTCATTCTCCTCGTCCTCCTCGTCCGGGTTCTTCTCGAATAAGCGAGGACGAGGGCGACGACGAGAACGAAACATCGAAGCGCTGAATCAGTTTAGTCAGTATCGAAGCGATCCGCAGAAGTAGTTGCTTGCCTTCGTCGATCTCTCCCTCGCTGCAAACGCTCTTCGCGACCAGCGCATCCAAACACGCTGCGCATTCAGTGGCTGAACCACGCGCGTCGTCGAAGAACTTCGCTCGCGTTCGTCGCTGGCGTCGGCCGTTTCCTTCGGCCGTATTGAGCAAAGCGGAAAGACTAGCTCGATCAAGTTGATCCGAAACTTCTGCAATTCGAGCATCCGTCGATCGCTGCTTGATCTTCACGAGGAGCGCCGTCACCCAAGTGACAAAACGAAGCTCTAATTGGTAAACATCAAGTTTTTCGTGATCGAAGTACGTTCTCACATCAACTTCCTACTCGTCCTCGAATCCTCCCTCGTTCGGTTTCTTATTTGAATAACCGAGGACGAGGACGACGACAAGGAAGCGATCGAACCAGTGTATTGTAGCGCACCGCAAATCCTAGCGCGCTCTGAGAACATAACCGACGCCGCGGATGGTATGGATCAGTTTGGTCTTAAACGGATCGTCCACCTTCGCACGCAAGCGGCGCACAACGACGTCAACCACGTTCGTGTCAGTTTTGAATCCGATGTCCCACACATGTTCTGCAATCTCAGCGCGCGATACCATTTCACCCGCTGAGCGAACCAGATGCGCGAGCAGAAGAAACTCCTTCGGCGTGAGATTGAGCGCAACACCGGAGCGCGTTGCCTTGTGATGTCGCATGTCCATGTCTAAATCAGCTATGCGCACATGTTCCGTTTGTCGCTGCGGGGCGCGCCGCAACACCGAGCGCACGCGGGCGAGCAATTCGGAAAACGCAAACGGCTTGACCAGGTAATCGTCTGCGCCCAGCTCGAGTCCTTTCACACGGTCGCGCACACTGTCGCGAGCGGTGAGAAACAGAATCGGCGTGCGAACCCCATCGCGCCGGAGCTCCGCGACCACTTCCCAGCCGTCTTTATGTGGAAGCATGATATCGACGATAAGAAGATCAAACTTCTTAGCGCGCGCTTGCTCCAAGCCGGTTTCGCCGTCGGGCGCAACATCGACCGCGAAACCGGCTTCGCGGAGCCCTTTGGCCAGGAAAGCCGCTGTTTTCTTTTCGTCCTCGATAACGAGAATCCGCATGGCGGCGAGTTGCGAGCTATTATGAGTCGCCAGTCTATTCTTGTTGGGGAGAGGGCACAGCAATCACCAGCCCGGCCAGCAGAAATGTAATTGCCGCTGAAAACAAGCAGTATCGGCAGTACGCGTGTAGCACAAAAGCTTGCACGTACAAAAACCAAAGCGTAGCCAGAAACATCGCGCCGATAACCGGAAGTAGAACTATTCTCGCGCGCGCGTAACCGAACGCCGCGAATGTAGCGGAGGCGAACACGCTGAAGTACGCTACCGCCCCAAGCAGAGCCACCGGAATGCCGCCCACCTTCGAATACGAACTGCCCAATACTCGGAAACAATCTGGCGATCCTCCGCAGCTGAGCGTTTCACCCGTAAATGCCTGGACGCTCAGATAAGTTGCATCCGCCAGGCCGGCCAGTGCAACAATCGCGGCGACGACGTAAAGGATCGTGCGAAATCGCGACACAGTCATGGTGAGAATGACAAAGCTCGAATGACGAATGACGAATGAAGCCACAATGACGCATGACAAAACAAGCCCGAACGATGAAACGGCAAAGGAGCGCAGCGATTTTTTCTAGTCATTCGGTTTTTCGCCATTCCTTAGTCATTACTTTTACCTGCGTGGATCCGCGTGGTCGCGGGCACTCGTGAAAATCAAGTGCCACTTTTCGATTTTGGTTCCAGCGCCGCATTGATCGCAGCGCGGACGCCCTCCGGGGTTTTGTCCTTTGGCTCAACTGGCTGGTGATTGATGAATAGAGTTGGAGTGAGCTTTACTCCAAGAAAATCGCCGAGTGCACGGTCG
>QHMS01000083.1 GCA_003217895.1 Verrucomicrobiota bacterium | reverse complement strand
GATCTACTTGAGGCCGTTCGGCTGCTCGATCAAGCTGTTGCGCGCGACCCTGCGTTCTTTGACGCCTACGGTGAGCTCGCCGGAGCGCAAGACCGCATTTATTTCGTCGGTTTCGATCACACCGATGCGCGCCTGCAATTATCCGAAGCCGCGATCCAATCGGTTCGCCGGCTACGTCCGGCCTCTGGGGAGACCCACCTCGTCCTCGCACAGCATCTTTATTGGGCCTATCAGAATTACGACCGTGCCCGCGAGGAGCTGGCTGCCGCGCGGCTCACGTTGCCTAACGAGGCGCGAATTCCTCTGTTAGCAGCCTACATCGATCGACGGCAGGGGCGCTGGGAGGAATCCCTCGATCAAATGAAGCAGGCACTGGAATTCGATCCGCACAATCTTTCCATACTCCAGCAAACCTCCCTTACGTACCAAGCCTTGCGGCGGTACAAAGAAACGGTCGCGACTCTTGATAAGGTGATGGCTATTGCGCCAAAAGATATTGCGATCAAAGTGTGGCGCGCCTGGGTTGAACTTCAATGGCGTGCCGATCCGAGCCCGCTGCACGCGACAATTGAAACGGCCCTTACCCAAAACCCAAAGGCGGCGCCTTATATCGTCTTGCAATGGTTCGACCTTGTCTTTAGCGAGCGCAACCCTGCTGCAGCCGAGCGGGTGCTCGCATCTATGCCTGCGGGCGGGGGCTACGACGAAAACATCCCATTCCCTGACAGTTGGTGGCGCGGCCTTGTCGCTCGGCTTCGCGGAGACGAACCGGCAGCTCGTGCCGAGTTTGCCAGCGCGCGAAGAGAACTTGAGCGGATCGTGCGCGGCCAACCCGATTACGCAGCTGCTCTTTGCGCGATCGGTGTCGTTGATGCCGCTCTGGGAAACAAAGAGGACGCCATCCGGGAAGGTCATCGCGCGATCGAGTTGATCCCCGTCAGCAAAAACGCCATCGATGGCTCCAGGATGATTCAATAGCTCGCCGTCATTTATGCGTGGACGGGTGATAGGGATCGCGCTATCGAACAACTGGCAGAAGCAGCCAAGCTGCCAGGGAGCCATGTGACCTACGGTTATTTGCGTCTGCACCCGGTGTGGGACCCGCTGCGAGGCGACCCGCGGTTTGAAGCAATCATTGCTTCCCTCGCGCCGAGATAATATTCGCGCGCTGCTGGGATACGCGCACTCAGGAGGATTCGCGAAACTGCAGGCACAAACGTGCATCGTTTTTGCCAGTCCCAATACGTATAGGTCGCGGAACTTGTAGGACGTCTGTGTCAGACGCTGGGTTGATGGTGGTGTTTCAGATCCCCATCGACTCAACCGACGCCGTGGTAAATCTAACGATAACGGCTTCTTGCCTTTGGGCTTGACAGTTGCTCACAATATCTGTAAAGGCCGGTTTATGAAAAAGCTCCAAGCTAAAATCAACAGACGTTTCGCCGCAGCAACGCTGGTAGCAGCAGCAGTTGTCGGGGTGAGCGCCCTAGCAATGCAAGCATCCACTCAGAACCAAAACGCCCTGGCTCCTTCGTTGAAGAGTATTCAAACTGAAAAAGCCACATCGTTTACCGCAGGCGCCGTGCCGAGTACGACTTGGTTTCGCGAGATTGCTCTGCCCGGAACAAGCGAGAGTAAGGCCGCGACTGAGAACTTGAAAGTAATCACAGCGACGCTGTAGACCCGCTGATCAGCAGCTAGCAAAGCGCTGTGCCAGTCCCGATAAGTTTCCGGGACTGGCTGAGTTGTGTACGGGAGGGACGGTGCGCACGGAGTGACGCTCCCCACCAACGAGCCAAAGGCACACTTAACGGTACGGCGGGACCCGACATCTCAGGACACGCCGCTTGATCTGCAATGGCGGCGCAGATTTCACCGGCGCAGCGAAAGCGATGGACGCCTTGGCCGTCCATCTTTAACATCCCATGAGATGTTTTCAGAGCGCATCCGCGTGGTCTGGTTCGGGATCCATTTTTTCCTGATAACAGCAGTTTGCTTTGCCGGACTGTTCTCGCTTATCGCCGACGGCGCGACCATGTTGCCCTCCGCGCTCGAACCAAACGCGCGCAAGGCTGAAATCGCTGCCGCATGGTTGCTGGGGAAGCAAGCTGGCGCGTCGAGTCCGGCACGGCAAGGGATCGCGACGTATTTGCATGCCGCTGGCATCCAGGCAGGCTACGCTTTTTTTGCCCCGAATATTCCAAGCTATCACAGGTTGACCTTGGAACTCTTTTACGATGATGGCCGGATAGAACACGAATCGCCGCGTTTGCGCGGCAAAGCCGCCGCACGACGTTTGGAGAGTTTGCTCGACAGGTTGGCGGACGAGCGTTACGAGCCGATCCGAGAGGTGTTGGTCAAAATGCTCGCGCTCTCTGTTTGGCGACAGCATTCAGACGTGAAGAAGATTCGCGCCGTGTTCGGATCCGTAACTCCGCCCGGCATGACTGAGTTCGAACATGGCAAAGCAGAAACGTTCGAACCAATGTTCAGCTTCGATTTCAGTCTGCGCGAAGAGGGAAAACGGTAAGAACTTCCTAACGGAAGAAAACGAAGATCACGAAAAGGGTTTCAAACAAACTTAAGACCTTTGTTTCCTTCGTTGCCTTTTGTGAAAAATCTTCAAAATCGAGTCGATCCCGTGTCATTCCCGCAACGATGCTGGGAGCGTTTCATCGAGTTTCTGTTTCCCGCTGAAGACGATCGGTGGCTGGGGATGTTTCGCATAGGCTTGGGTGTACAGGTGGCTGTCTATGCGCTGTTCTTAAGGAGCGACTGGCACGATCTGTTCGCCAGCAAAGGCAAAGGTCTTGTCGGTCGCGAAATTGGCGAAGCAATTACCTCTTTCGACAGTCCATTGATTCCGAAGCTCGGCTGGCTGGTGGCTCTCGGTCGCAACGTCAATATGAGCGAAGAAGCTGTGCTAAGCGTTGTGTGGGCTTGTTTGCTTTCTGTCGGCTGCTTTTTGTTGCTGGGGCTCTTCTGCCGTCCAGCGGCGATTGTTGCCTGGTTTCTCCATCTTTGCACCGCTGAAAGCGGAGGGCTATTCGCCTACGGCGCGGATAACTTCATGACGACGGCGCTGTTCTACCTGATGTTGTCGCCACTGCCAGACCGCTACTCCTTTGATCAGTGGGTCGTTAAAACAAAACCGAAAAATCCGCAGCTTCTGGGTTTTTGGCGGCGGGTCCTACAGGTGCATCTCTGCTTTGTTTATTTCATCGGCGGGCTGGCAAAATGTCTCGGCAACGGCTGGTGGAACGGTTCCAATCTGTGGCGGGCGCTGATTCGGCCGCCTTTTACCCTTATTTCGCCGGATATTCTTGTGCGCTTCAAATACGCTCTGCCCCTGCTTGGGATTTCAATTTGCCTGCTCGAAGTGGGCTATCCAATTTTCATTTGGATCAAAAAGACTCGACGTATTTGGCTGGTCTGCATCTTGGCGATGCACGCCGCCATAGGAGTACTGATGGGATTGTACCTCTTCGCGCTCATTATGATTGTCATGAATCTGGCAGCATTCGGCACAAACCGGCGGATTGGAAGCCACCGCTTTATTTCCTCTTAAACCCTCCGTTACCTTCATTAACATAAACCGTCGGGCCGACGCGGGAGATTTGAAGCGATTGTCGCCACGTGCCCGTTGGAAAATTTTTTGTAGCTTCAATTGTTTTGATTTCCGATTTGGGCGCTGACTCGTTAAGATTCGCCATCGCTTCGGATAAAATCCGACCGTTCATTTTCTTCGGCGGCGTGATTGCCAAGATGCTCAGTATCGTCGGAGCAACATCGATATTACCGCTCGGCAAATCGTCTGTTTGACCGCGTGGAAAATCCGGGCCGGCGGCGATCAACATGTTGTGTATGTCGAACCGGCTGAGCGTGACGTGTGTCCCCTTCCCCGCCGCTCGCTGCCAATCGGCATCGATCATTCCCGGGATGTCGAACTGATTCTTTGAATTGTTCCAGCAAAAAGACATCACCACATCTGGCGCGTCGCGGTCTTCGGGCGGATTCATGTTTGCTTGCGCCAGATCGAAGGTCCCTTCCATCGGTTCTTTCGTGAAAATCACTCCTGCAAAATCGGATTGCTGCAAAAATTCGACCAGACGACGGGTGAGTATTTTCTCATGTCCGATGACATAGAAAAGGACGCTGCCGCCGTTTCCGGCCATCATGATGTCGCCAAGTTTCGGCTCGCCGCTGAATTCAGTTTTCGCGGTGAAACCGCCGTCATTCAAAATTTTCCGCAAATCGATCGAGCGTCTGATCGTGGAGAAACCATGATCCGAAACGACGAAGATGTCTGTCATTTTACGCACTCCCTTTCGATCTAATGCCAAAAGGACGGTTTCGAGATTGTTATCGCTCGATTTGATTGCAGCCAGCGCGGCTGGCGCACCGGGCGCAGTTTCATGCTCGGTTAAATCTGGCTCGCCTAGCCAAAGAACAGAAAACGCCGGCACGCCGTCTTTCCAAAGAATATTGGTCAGCGCTTTCGTTGTCCAAGAGTCTTCTTGCAGATGAGCGGATGGAAAAGGACCAAGCGTTTCGCTAACCGAACCAAGAATCTCCTTCGGCAGTGATTGGCCTGCAAAAAGGGTCACGCTGGTGGCATCGGCATCCTGCCGACGGGTCTTGGGCTGGGAAGGCCATGCCACGCCGGGATGTCGATCCAACAAAAGCCCTACGCTCTTTGCAGCCGCAACTACAGTGCGCCCTCCTGCGCGTTGAATGAGTTCGGCGATGGTTGGAACAGAAATGTATTTGCCGTCCGACAACTCATCTCCCTTCTCCACCACTGTTGGAATCTCAACATCGATCGCGTGCTTAGGATCGATTTCCGGCCGATACAAATGGTTTGCGATGATTCCATTTCTACCGGGATAAACACCGGTGACCATCGCGGTCCCGTTCACCATCGTGGCACTGGGATAAACCGCATGATGGTTGCGAAAAGTGACTCCCTCATGCGCCAGCTTCCAAAGCGCAGGCGTGTTTTGTTCGCTCACAAAATCCGGCCGCATTCCGTCCCAGACGACCACGACTATATGCCGCTCAGATTTCAGCGTACCGGCTGCAATGGCAGGCACGCAGAGGCTCCACAAAAGCAGTGTGATCATTCGCGGCATCTGAGAATCATAAAGCAAGGAGCGGCGGGCTCCAGTCGCCGGTTCAACCAAGGGAGCCACCGCTTGGATAGCCGTCGATTTCAAGATTGACAGCTGTGAAGGCATCATTTTCTGAGAGGCGGCGGACTAGAGACCGCCGCGCCTTGTCGATCCAATACAAGCGTGCGACTTAGCCTTCGTGAAAAAGATCTGCGCTGTCGCCTTTTATTCCATCACGATTGCTTCGGAAGTAGCCGCTTCATTGATGCCCACCGCAGATGGAACGAGCTGGCGATACAACATGACCGAAGAAATCGGCAAGGGCCTTAAAATTCCTGACGCCAAACCGGACGCTGATGGCAAAATCCGCCTGCGAGTTTTGTATCGCATCAATGGGACGGAGAATGTCGATGGGAAAGATGTTCTCAAGTTCGAAATGCACCGAGCCGGCGTAATTACGAATACGGACCTGCTGACCGTCGATGACCATGGCATCGTTTGCCGGGCGCGGATTAATCTGGACGGCGAGCTGGTTAAGTTTGATTCGCCACAAACGATGATCGCTGCTCCGCTCAAGAAGGGTGCCAGCTGGGATTTCAACGGAAAGGCAGGCGAAGCATCAGTTCGTCAGCATTACGAGGTCGTCGGTGAGGAAGATATTCGCGTACCGGCTGGTAATTTTCATGCATTCCGCATTTATGGGGAGCAGACATCACCGAGCCGCATGACAATCGATCGTTGGTTCGCAATAGGCGTTGGCATTGTTAAAGATGTGACGGCGATGCGGGCTGCCAATGGCGATTTGCTCCAGCGCATTTTGCTCGAGCTGGCAGAAACGCCGAAAATCATCGCTCGCCCAGAAGTGAAATCCGATGCACTCCCGAAGCAGCTCTCAGTGAGCATTGCAAAGGAGCAATTCGGAAATCCGATTACGACTTTTTCGTCAAGCACGTCACAGATTTACGTCCGCTGGCAGGGCCAACGGTTGCGAAAAGGCGCAAAGATCAAGGCCGTCTGGATCGCCGAGAACATCGGCGAGGATTTTCCTCAAGATTACAAGGTGGACGAAGTCTCCGCTGTCGCCGAAAGCCCGATCGCGCACGGAGTGTTCACGCTGACCCGACCTGAAGATGGCTGGGCACCAGGCGATTACCGGGTGGAATTTTATGTCGATGACGTTTTAGTGGATGCAGTGAAGCTGAAAATTGTCAAATGAACAAGGAGCGGCGGTCTCCAGCTCGCCCGCCGTAGGCTTGCCGAAGGAGGGTCCGCCGTGGGGCGACCTTGAGATCGCCTTTCCAAGATTTTTTTTCTGAATCCAAACTGATCCACCGCCGCATCGAAATAACAGAATCCTATTTCGCATGAAGAAAATCCCAATTGCAGTTCTTGCCGGATGTCTGGCTCTTGTCGCCGGATGCTGGTTGCCTGGCGTTCGAGGCAACGGACATATCAAAATCGACGACCGCAAAATTGACGCCTTTGCCAACATCCAAGCCAGCGGCGCATTTGTAATCAATTGGCAAAATGGACCCCCTACCCTGCGCATTAAGACAGACCAAAATCTTTTTCCTTACATCGAGAGCGAGGTTTCCGGGAATACACTTCGCTTGCGTACCCGCGAACAGATTCGACCAACGCACGGAATAACTGTGACCGTTGCAAGCCCTGTCCGGGAAGCGGCCAAAATCACTGGAGCCGTGAAGCTCGCCGCAAGTCAGCTTACGGGGCCCGTATTCGCCTTGGAAGGCACGGGCGCATCGCGTATCTCACTCGATGGCAATATCGATCAGCTCCTTGCTGATCTGACCGGCGCAAGCGACTTAAAGGCAGCTGCTCTCCAAACCAAGACCGCTGAAATTTCCATCCAGGGCGCAGGGGACGCTGAGGTTGCGGTTGCTGAGAAGCTGAAGGTGGCAATCGCCGGGGCAGGAAAGATAATTTACTCCGGCAATCCCCCAACGATCGAAAAGCACATCAGCGGCGCCGGCTCAATTCGGCACAAGGACTAGCCGCTGGTGCGGAGATCGCTCACGTATTCAGGGATTTTTGCGCTCCAGCGCAACGGTGAACGGGTGCAGCTCCGCTGTCATCAAACCGCCAGCGACCGTTGGATCTTCTTCCATGAACTTCCGGGCCGCGGCTTCTTCTTTCGCCTGGAATATTGCTATGCCGAACGTCTTGTCGCCCGATTCCGATGTGCGCCCGGCCAGGATCAGCTGGCCAGTTTTGATCGCCTCTTGGAATCGAACAAAGTCGCGCTGCAGGGCCTTCTTGTCTTCCTCGGTCCAATTCGCGTCCGCATGCAACCGCGACACGAGACGCAGCACATAGATGAATTGCTTTGGTTTTTCAGGCTGGGATTCCTGTGCGGGTAATGACTGAACGAGCATCAAGATACCGGCCATCGCGATAGAAACATCAAGCAAGAAAAACTTCATTTGGACACGATTTATCAAACGGAGTCCGATTGGATTAGCGAAATGAATCGAAGCGCCGACTTGGGTTTTCCTGCTTTCCTGGTTTCCTGATTCGTAGATTCTTATCTAGTGGCAAAGTTTGTTCTTATTGGCAGCGGTCTCGCAGGTGGTCTGCTCGCCGCGTACTTGGGCCGACGCGGATACGACGTCGATCTTTACGAGCGGCGCGCTGATCCGCGCGAAGGCAACATCGTCGGCGGACGGTCGATCAATCTGGCGATTTCGACGCGGGGGATTCATGCGCTCGAGCAGATCGGCATCGCTAATGAAGCATTGCAGCACGCGATACCCATGCGCGGCCGGATGATTCACGATAAGTCAGGAACGCTGCATTTCAGCCCTTACGATGTCGATCCCAAAAACTGTATCAATTCAATCGGACGCGCTGCGCTTAACACAACTGTAATCGAAGCTGCGCAGCGGTATTCGAACGTGCACGTCCACTTCAATCATAAATGCACCGACGTCGATCTGGAGGCGCCAACTGCCCAGTTAGAAACAGAACACGGTAATGTGACCGGACACGGCGACGCCGTCATCGGCGTCGATGGCGCGTTTTCCGCCGTGCGCAAATCAATGCAGGGAGAGATTCCCAGTTTTCATTACGACGAAAGTTATCTCGCTCACGGTTACAAGGAACTGACCATTCCACCAGGACCGGATGGCTCATGGCGCATGGAGAAGAACGCGCTCCACATCTGGCCACGGAAAAGTTTTATGATGATCGCACTGCCGAATCCCGATGGTTCGTTTACCTGCACACTCTTCTGGGAATTCGAGGGGCCGCGCAGCTTCGCCACCACTCACAGCGATGACGATGTGCACCGGTTTTTCGACGAAGAATTTCCAGATGCTGTGCCGCTCATGCCAACGTTGCTTCAAGATTTCCGCGAAAATCCGACTGGCACACTGGTGACCATTCGTTGTGCGCCGTGGTTTTATCGGGACAAAGTTTGCCTGCTCGGCGACGCCGCGCACGCGGTCGTGCCGTTCTACGGCCAGGGCATGAACGCTGCATTTGAAGATTGCGTCGCGCTCGATGAATGCCTGGAAGAATTTCCCAATGCCCGCGAGCGGGCGTTCACTGAATATTTTTACCGGCGGAAAGAAAATGCCGACGCCCTGGCGGACCTTGCGATTGGGAATTTCATCGAGATGCGCGACAAGACTGCATCGAAAGCATTTCGCATAAAAAAGAAACTCGATCACGTGCTCGAAGGCGCGCTGCCGGGATTTTATCTACCGCTTTACACCATGGTCACCTTTACACGCATTCCTTACGCTGCGGCAGCGCGGCGCGCGCGGCTGCAAGACCGAATAGTGTACTGCGGTTTCATTTGCCTTTCAGTTGTTTTGATCGTGTTGCTACTACGCTCGATGGCGCATTGACGGAAAACGCGCCGTACGTGAGTTTGGGTAACCTGCTGCGGCAGGTGTAGCAAAACTAAAATGAGGAAATCATTATGAGCGACACATACGTTCCACTGATCAGTTCCGGCGTTGCCGGGCCGCTTGGCGTTGTTCATCTGCCGCGGCTTTGGCAAAAAGTCTCTCTCGAGGAAAAGGGTAAACTTGCTTCCGGCTATCCCGGCGTCGGTAAAGGTTTCGATGCGATGACGCTTGCCGCGCTCGGACTGGAAGAACAGGCGGTGAGAAATTACATCAAGCAGAACAAGCCGACCTATCCCGAATTCGAGGCGTGGGTGAAGAAGAATGCGAAGTCGCTAAACCGCGACGCGATCGAGAAGCACAACGCGGGGGTGCGCGGTTACAATCATGACGACGAAACGCGCAAGGGGATTCTGGGCGCGTGCGGCATCGACGACGACGCTTCCGCATTCAAAGACGCGGTGAACCTGAACAATCTCGACGATTGGTACGAGTTTCACCGAGCAGTGCTCAAATAGT
>QHMS01000082.1 GCA_003217895.1 Verrucomicrobiota bacterium | reverse complement strand
AGATAAGCGGAGCGCGGAACGGTGCGCGCCGGATTCTTCACTTCGCCGCTCGGAATCAGCGCAACCTCGATTCCGACAAAGGCAAAAATCAACAGAATAACTGCATCGCCTAACGACTTGCTGCTGGGCCAGCCGCTCCAAGCAAGATTCGGTGGGTGAATGAAAAATATTCCGACGCCAACGAACAGCAACAGCGGCAGAAGCTTTGCGACCGTGATCACGGTCACCGCACCCGCGCCCTGGCGCACGCCGCGGATGTTGATCAACACGAGCGATGCGTAAACGGCGAACATCACGACGACGCGCATTATCCAGCCGCCGAGGAACGGAATCACCAGCGCGACCGAGTTTGCCAACACGTTCACGACGCCCGCGACCGCACCGATCGCGGTTAAAAAGTAAAGCATACCAGCGAGGCGCACAAAAAACAAATGCGAGCGGCGCAGCTGAGCCTAATCCTTTCGCAACCGTCGCTGGGATCACGAAAATTCCCGCACCGATTGTGGAGCTGACAATATTCGCGGTCAGAGCTGGAATCCCAATGCCGCGGACCAACTGATGATCGATGCGCTCTTCCTGCTGTATCCACGCAGGCGATTTCTCTGCCATTGGCGCATCCTGAGTGATGGAGTTGTCCAAAGCAAGAATTCGGGTTAACCTTGGCGGTCAGTGCGTCATTCCGGTCGAACGCGTAACCGAGCTGAAGGCCCAATATAGTGTGGCTAGACCGGCCGGAACCCCTTCAAATTGTGTGATTTTCCGCTTGTAACCCCCAAAAGGTTGCTGTATTGACGCTGCCGAGGCCCGGGGTGTGGCCCACAATGCATCTACAATCACTCGAGCTACTCGGCTTCAAATCGTTTGCCGACAAAACAATCTTCAATTTTCACGAAGGCGTCACCGCTATCGTCGGGCCGAACGGTTGTGGAAAATCCAACGTCCTTGACGCCGTCCGCTGGGCGCTCGGAGAGCAATCTGCGAAGTCACTCCGCGGCGACGAGATGGCGGATGTGATCTTCAACGGCGCCGAAACACGCAAGCCGGTTGGATTGGCGGAGGTCTCACTCACGTTCACCGATTGTAGCGAAGAACTCGGCATTGAATGGCACGACGTGCGCGTAACGCGCCGGGTGTATCGCGACGGCAACTCCGAATATCTGCTGAACAAAACGCCCTGCCGCCTTCGCGATATTCAAAACCTCTTTGCGGACACCGGCGTCGCACGTGCCGCTTACTCGATGATGGAGCAGGGCAAGATCGACATGATCTTGAGTTCGCGCCCGGAAGATCGGCGCGCAGTTTTCGAGGAAGCGGCCGGAATCACCAAATACAAGTCACAAAAGCGCGAAGCGCTGCGCAAACTGGAAGCGACCGAGGCAAATCTCCTGCGCATTAGTGACGTCATTAAAGAGGTAAAACGCCAAATTGGGTCATTGCAGCGACAGGCGGGCAAAGCGCGTCGATACCAGGCACTGCACGCGGATTTGCGCGTGCTCGAGTCCCATTATTCGCGCAAACAGCTTGATACTCTTGAGCGTGATCTCTCCGACTGTCACAAAGAAATCGCGCGTTTGACTGAGTCCGAGGCAGCGATGCGCCAGAAGATCGACAACAGCGAAAATGCGCTAACCGACGAGCGGCGGGCGTTGGACAAGATCGACATCGAGATCGCCGATTCGCGCGCGGAGGTGCAACGACTGGAAAGCGAAATCGCAGCGCACCGCAGCCGAATTGAGTTCAATCGGCTGCGTGCGGAAGAATTCGCCGAGTTGGTGGAACGCGCACAGCGCGACATTGGCGACGCGGAGAAAAAACGCAAGCAGCACGCCTCCGAGGTCGAGCAAACCGATAACTCGATCTCAGAAATCGAACGCCAGTTGAAAGAAAAAGAAGCCGAACTGACAGAGCTCGCGAGTCTGGCCGGACAAATTCAGAAAAATCGTACTAAGCGCGGGACGCAGTTGCAAGAGTTGCAACTCACGCTGTCCAAATCCGAAAGCCGCATCGCGACAGTCGAGGAGGAACTCTCAGGAACCAAAACGCGCCGGGATTTGACCGGCGCGCAAACCGAACACCTCGCCAAACAGATTCGAACACTAACGGCGGCGCGCGACAAGCTCGCCAGGCATATTGCTGTCTCAGGCAAAACCAGCAGACGCGAAGCGATCGATGTCGATGCCAGCCTGCGCGAAAAAGAACGACTGCTCTCCGAAGCGGAACAGAATCTTGCCGCGACCGAGCGGACGCTCGCGGAGAAACGATCGCGTCTGGACGTTTTGCGTCAGCTCAATGAGGAAGGCGAAGGTTTGGCTGAAGGTTCGCAAGCTGTCCTCAAAGGCCTGGACGATCCCGACAAATTTCGTGAGACGATTGCCGGTTCACTCGTCGCGCACCTCGATGTCGATCCGAAGTTCGTCCCGGCGATCGAAGCCGCGCTGGGTCGAAATCTGCACGCGGTGGTTCTAAAAGACCCGAGCGTTGCTCCCGAGATCATCGCGCGACTGAGAAAAAAGAAGCTCGGGCAGGCTGCGTTGCTCATTCCGCAGCTGACAGGCTCGGCGCAAAAACCAGCACTGAAAAGTCTGCCAGCGGGTGCGCTCGCCGGGGCCATGGACAAACTGATTGCGCCTTCGTCGCTCGAGCCGCTCGTCAGGCAGTTGCTCGGCAACGTGGTCATCTTTTCTGATTTTCAGCAGGCACTTGAGTGTAAGAAGTCTGAGCCTCCGCTGGCGATAGCCACGCTCGCCGGTGAATTTATTTCCACAGAAGGGATCGTCTTTGGCGGCAGCAGCGAAGTGCGCGCGCCGTCATTGCTGGAGCGCAAAGCGCAAATTGCCGATCTGGCGAAAGAAGAAGCCGCGCTGGCAAAAGAGCGCGAATCGCTTTGCGCGAAACGCGACGAAGCAAGAGCAGCGCTTGAAATCGCTTCGCGGCTCCAGCGCGAATTGGGCGAGGCCGAACGCAAGATCGACAATCTGCGATCCGACAAAAATGCGCTGGAGCAGCAGATAACCACGGCCGACGAACGGGTCACGCACTTGGAGCGCGAACTGCAAACGATGCGGGATCAACTTGCAAAAGAGCAGACCGATCTGACCGCGCTCGACGCCGCACAGAAACAGACCACAGCGAGCGAAGAAGAGTTGACCGAAAAAATGAATCAACTGCGGCTGGTGCTCGCGACCGAGCGCCAGCGCCATGAAAATTTAATCGCGCGACACGAATCAATGCACGCGAGAGAGGCCGAATTGGTGGAGCTGATCTCTGTGCGAAAAGCCGATATCGCGACGTACGAATCCAAATTGACTGCACAGGCTGAGGAGTCCCGTGAATCGGAAGGCTTAATTAAAAGGCAGATCGCGCAACGCGAGGAAACCAAAGCGAACGCAGCGAAAATCGTCCAGCAACGTGCTACACGACTCTCCACGATTTCCGATCACGAGAGCGAATTGCGGCGGCTGCGCGATTCGTTAGGCCAATTGCAGGATCGCAATGCCCATCTGCGAGTGCGCGAATCGCAATTGCAGATGAAGATCGACAACCTCGCGGAGCACGTTTCGCGCAACTACCAGATTGATCTCCGTGCGTTTGTAGTGGATCAGCCCGTGTTCGAGAAAGTTTTGTGCACGCAACTGAAAAGGTGGATCGACCGCTCTGCAGGCGATGCTACAAACGGCGGCGAAGCCGCGTCGAATTTACCATCGTGTTCGGAGACTGCGATCCACCTTGGCGACGCAGACCTCCAAAAACTGATCACCGATCTCCAAACGCAACTCGACAACATGGGTCCGGTAAACCTCGATGCTGTTCATGAGTACGATGAGCTGGAAGAGCGATACAAATTTCTTGAAGCGCAAAATAACGACCTCACCAACTCGCGTCGCGAGTTGCTCGACGTAATTGCGCAGATCAACTCGACTACCAGAAAGTTGTTTGGCGACACGTTTGCCCAAGTGCGAATCAACTTCCGGGAAATGTTCACCGAACTCTTCGGCGGTGGGCGCGCGGACCTGTCCCTAGTTGATGAGAACGACCCGCTCAACTGCGGAATCGAGATCATCGCCAAGCCTCCTGGCAAACAACTACAAAGCATCTCGCTGCTGAGCGGAGGCGAACGCTCCATGGTTGCAGTGGCGTTGTTATTTGCGATTTACATGGTGCGCCCGAGCCCGTTCTGCATTCTCGACGAAGTGGACGCGGCAATGGACGAAGGCAACATCAACCGTTTCATCCGTGTGCTGGAGCGCTTCGTAGAGCAGAGTCAGTTCGTAATAATCACACACAACAAACGCACCATTGCCAAAGCCGACATTCTTTACGGCGTGACAATGGAGGAGCGCGGCGTGAGCAAGCTGGTCGGAATGAAATTAACTGCGCCACAGCAAATCTCCGCCGAATTACCGTCGAACGGAGGCGAGCAGAGTCCGAGACAAGGTCGCCTCGCGCTCGCGATGCGATAGCCTAGCACAGGCATCTTGCCTGGGTGGCCAGCGGGCTTCCAGCCTGCTGAATCTGAAACAGCGCAATAATTGTCGGGAGGCGAGGCGCCCGCCTGCCACACAGGCAAGACGCGGTGCTACAAAATTTTTTGCGCGCGATCGTCAATCTCGCGTAAAATCTCCAGATGCTTCAGACGGCGCAGCGCACCGTAAAATCAAAAAAGAAAAAGGCCGCGCCGCCTCATGGGCGCTTTCTCGAAGCATTTCGCTGGATGCTCCTGACGCGGACGCTCGAGGAAAAACTTGTCAGTCTTTATCGCGGTGGTCTGATTACGGGCGGAGTCTATATCGGCAAAGGCCAGGAGGCGGTGAGCGTCGCATGTGGCTTATTTTTGCAGAAAGGCGATATTTTTGCGCCGTTGATTCGCGACCAGGCAGGACGATCCGCATTCGGTGAACCGCTGATCGACGTCACCCGCACATATCTGGGATCGCGCCTCGGCCCGATGCGTGGGCGTGACGGCAATATTCATCGAGGTCATCCGCGTAAGAACGAGCTCGCAATGATTAGTCACCTCGGAGCGATGATTTCGGTGACTGTGGGCACGTTGTTGGCGAAGCGATTTAAGGGCGAGAAAAACTTCGTCGGCCTTGCGTGCATCGGCGAAGGCGGGATGCAGACCGGTTCCTTCCACGAAGGAATGAACATTGCCGCAGTCGAACAAGTGCCGCTCGTGGTCGTCGCGACAAACAACCATTATGCCTACTCAACGGCGAACGACCGCGAGTTCGCGTGCCATGATTTGGTTGATCGCGCGATCGGTTATGGCTTTGAGGGCTACAGTCTTGATGGCACAGATCTTGGCGCATGCCTGGATGTAATCGGTAGCGCGGTGAAACGTGCGCGCGCAGGTCGTCCACCGCAGTTGGTCGTCGCCTCGGTGCTGCGCTTGTCCGGCCATGGGGAGCACGACGATGCAAGCTACGTGACGGAGGAGATCAAGCAGCAGCCGTTCGCGCGCGATTGCCTGAAGGTGGCCGAGCAGACAATTACCAACCTTAATCTTGTTGACGCGGAGACGCTGACCGAATGGCGCAAAGATGCAGTCGCGCAGGTCGAAGAGGCGATTGCTGCCGCGCAAAAAGAGCCCGCACCCGAAGCCGACAAAGAAGATTGGTGCGCCTTCTCGCGACGCGATTTGGCGGATCATGCGGATGAGACATGAATGACGAAGGAAGCCCGAAGGTCCAAATGACGAAAGCTCTGGCCTCGCCTTTACAATCTTCTTCGGCCTTCGTCGTTGGTCATTCGTCATTTTCCTCATGAGCATTACTTATCTCGAAGCGATCCGTGAAGCGCAGGCAAAATTGTTGCGCGATGACGAGCGCGTTTTCATCTACGGGCAGGACGTCGGCGGAAATTTCGGCGGCGCATTTAAAGCAACAAAAGGTCTGGCGAAAGAGTTTCCCGGACGCGTACTAAACACGCCGATCAGCGAAGACGCGATCGTGGGCACCGCGATTGGCGCCGCGATTCAGGGAATGCGGCCGATCGTAGAAATGCAGTTTGCCGATTTCTCCAGCATTGCCCTCAACCAAATCCTAAACCACGCCGGCACGCATTATTGGCGAACGGGCGTGCCCGTGCCAATAACCGTGCGTCTGCCGTCCGGCGGAACAAAAGGAAGCGGACCGTTTCACAGTCAATCCATGGAATCCATTTACGCGCATTACCCCGGCCTAATCGTCATGACTCCAGCGACGGTGGAAGACGCTTACACCATGCTCATTGAAGCCGTAGCGATTGAGGATCCGGTCATTTACTGCGAACACAAATATCTTTATTACCATCTCAAAGCCGACAAATTGCCGGACAAAAGTTTGCCAACCGGTCGCGCCCGCATTGCGCGCGAGGGGCGTGATCTGACCATTGTTTCCTACAGCGCAATGATGCAGGAATCGCTCGCGGCGGCAGACGAGCTCGCGCGTGAAGGTCTCGAAGTTGAAGTTATCGATCTGCGCACGGTTAAACCGCTCGACACTGACACCGTGCTGGCGTCCGTCGCACGCACGGGACGTTTGCTCTGCGTGGGTGAATCCTTTCCATGGGGCGGTGCTACCGCGGAAGTTATCGCGTGCGTTACGAGCCAGGGTTTTCATCTGCTCGATGCATCGCCGCAACGTCTCAACGCGAAAGACACGCCGATTCCGTATCATCCAAATCTTTGGAGCGCGCATCGGCCGAACGCAAAAAATATTGTCGCGAAGGCGAGGCAACTGCTTCGAGAATAAAGTTTATGCCGCAAGTTCCGATTATCATGCCGCAGCTGGGCGAATCGATCGCTGAAGCCACAATTGTCGATATCAAGGTTAAACCCGGCGACGAGATCGTGGACGATCAGGAAATTATCGATGTCGAGACCAACAAAGCGGTTATGGGCGTGACCACGCCGTGCAAGGGCAAGATTGCCAAGATTACCGTGCAATTAAAGGAGACTTACCCAGTTGGCGCAGTGCTTGGTTATGTAGAAGCAAGCGAGCAAGACGCTGCGCGATTTGCGAAACATGCGCCACCTCCTCCGCAGCGCGAAGTCGCTGAAGAAATTCCTGCGCGTGCTGATCAGGAAGTTGCTCCGGCGCGAGAGAGAAAAATCCCGACACGTGGTCGGGACGGCGAAGGCGCACGTGTCGGCGATCTACCGGTGCCTGCGATCACAAAAGGCGCGACTTTCATATCGCCGCGCGTGCGCGCGCGCATGGCCGAATTGCAATTAACAACGGCCGACCTAGCGGGAATCATGGGGACCGGCGCAGGTAATCGCGTCACGATCAGAGATCTCGAAAATTTCGTGCACAAGATCGAGAACCAAACAACGCACGAAGCTTCTGCTATTCGCGCGGGCGTGGCCGACGCGATGCGGCGCAGTTGGACGCGTCCGCTTTCGACCATTGGCTCATCGGTCAATCTCGATCCCGTTTTACAAAACCGGCAATCGCGTGATCCAAAGCCTGGACCAGGTCTTTACGCCGTGCGCGCGGTTGCGCTGGCGCTGTCGGAGAATCCGGGCGCAGCAGCGAAACTGATCGGCAACCGCGTAGTGCAATCAAACTCGATCGACCTGGGTATCGCAGTTGAAGCGGAGGACGGGATTATGGTACCGGTGATTCGCAGCGCAGACAAGACCTCGCTTTCCGATCTCACCACGAAATACAAGGAACTCGTCGAACTCGCGCGACAACGACGAATTTCGCCCGACATGCAAGCCGGTGGGATCGCAACCGTATCCAATTTCGGAACCTTCGGAATGGAATGGGGCACGCCGATTCCGTTGCCAGACCAGACATTGCTGCTCGGCCTCGGAGTTGGGAAGAAAGTTCCAGTGTGGGATGAAGAGAAAAAAGAATTCGCTCCTAAAACCGAAGCGCAGATAACGTTGAGTTTCGATCATCGCAGTATCGATGGCGGCGGCGCAGGCCGCTTGCTCAAACGCGTGATCGAGTTGCTCGAACACCCGAAAGAATTGTAGAGGCGTTGACAGCTGCCTTCAGGATCTAGCAACGCTATATACCGAATCGGCGACGAAGATATTTGGCGACATGTCCCGTATAGCGGACATCGCTAAACTCAATCATCCCGTTCTCAGTCGGAGAAGTGACCACGCCGACGCTAATGACATCGCTTGCCGCAACACAAATCAGCAGACGACCTTTGAATTGGCGCGTGAGCTCCGCATATCGCTGTTTGTCCTTTTCGTTTAGAACAATCGTAACGCCCTTTCCATCTCGATTAGGGATTAACTGACGGACGGACGTTATGGTGAGCAACGGCTTTCGCTGATCGAATGTGAAGTTTGGTGCATCCTCATGGCCTGGCCTGGGAGCCATTTGAACGGGCGCGAAGTATTGCAAGACAGGACCACTCGAATCGACGGGCTTGAGATCTCCGAGCGCAGCAGTGAGGGCGGCGAAAAATATGGTGAGCGCTACGAGTGACCTTTTCACGATTTAATAAGATCGAACCAAATTCTCACAGTGCAACATCATTGGATCCTTAGGCATGCTTTTGGCCGACGTAGCTCGAAGAAATCGCGGCCGCAAAGCTTAGTGCGATAATTAGACCAGAGGCGATGGCGGCGGCGCCTCCCCAGATCAACCAATTTGGCCGATAGAAGAGAGCGAATCGTCCATGCGTGCCCGGCGAGATTTCCACCACTGGAAATAATCCTCGATAGGAAGTAACGGCGAGTTTCTGATCGCTCAAGCGCGCTTGATATCCGCGAAAATACGGCCGCGAAAAAGTCAGCAATGCAGGCCGATCGCCATTCGGCACATCGACATCAACTTCCACTCGATTTCGCGAATTATCGATGTGCGAAATTGTTGCGAGCACAAACTGCTCGTTAGGTCGCGAATCAATCGACGTGACTGAGCGCACACGCTCCAATGGCGCGCCGCGCCGGTGAAACACGCGTCCTTCATCTGTTGAAACGATCTGTTCCCAATCCGAGCTCGGCTGAGGCGTGATATCTACTTCTCGTGCAACAACAATTCCATCAACGCCTATCGATGTTAGTTCCCCATCCTCGCCAGCTTGGTGATTGAGCAAATATTCTCCCACTTCCGGACTGATTTCACCGTGAATCGATGTCCCGAATTTGCGCGCTACGCCAGCGGCTCGGATTGGGCTGTAGCCGTTGATGAAATGCAATCCGGCCCACATCGAGGTGCTGCCAGGTCGCAGAGTTTGGCCAACTGGCTGCGGCTTGTTTGCCACACAATAGGTAAGTTCTGCCCAGGGATAGACGCTCAGATAAAGCCTGCGTGGATCGAGCGGCGCAGGTTTAAGCAGCTCCCGAGAAAAATTGTACGTGGGAACGCCGCAGTTCGTCGGGAGGCAGAAATATGTAGCGAGGAATGCGAGAAATGTGACGGACACAGGGATCCATCTACGAAATTCAAAATCGCGGAGCACAAGTTCAGAAAAAGACCAACCGGCAGCAAGAGCGATGAAAATCCAAACGAAGGGAAACGCGTATTGTCCGCTCGCGCGGAGAAGCAACATCGCGATGGCCGTCAAAACGACGAGACCGAGCGCCGTTGTGGCCACGATTGTTGATCGGGGCGCCATTTGCAGTGCTTCCCCTGCGCAAATTGCCAGTACCAAATGGAAAAATGGAAGCCAGCGAAAACTCCACCGAAACAGCCCCGCGGCTGGTAGCATCGCGAGCACGAGCACAAGCACGAGCGAGGTCAGCTCCCATTTGATTCGCCTAACGAGCGTGCGATCGCGCCAGATGAATCCAGCAATGAGCGCAACGGGAGCAACCAAGCCGCACGCCAATTCCGTTGCGGTATGCGGAACGCTTTTCGAGGAGAAATCGGTCCAGTTCACGGTCCACGAGGGAAGGATTAATCCCGGCAATGCCGCTGGTGGAACGAGCCATTGCCAGTGCGCGGACGGCGGCTGCAGTTCGCGCGCTGAACCTTGAACGAGATCAAGAACCGCAAGCCATGCTGGCGCGGACAATCCAAAGCCGAGCGCGACACCAAAGAGCATCGGCGCGATCGAACAAATACTTCGAGTTTCGATCAACGATTTGATTGCCAGCCAGGCAATCAGGAGAAGCAACATCAAAACCGTGTAGGGAAATCCGCCAGTAACTACGAGATAAACGAACGGCGCCGGCCAGAGGAACCTCCATTTGTCTCGGTGCGGATCGAGCGCGCGCGCGGCGCCCCACCACGCCCAGGGCAGCCATGTAAATGCGCCAAGT
>QHMS01000296.1 GCA_003217895.1 Verrucomicrobiota bacterium | reverse complement strand
ACACTGCAGAATGAGGGCTGGGAACGAGACCCGTCCGTAAACGAACCGGTCGAGCCTTCGTTCAAAAAACCGTAAACCAGTCGAGCTGGTGAAATAGGCTGGATTCCTCAGGAAAAATAAGCTCGTGCTGTGACGATTTCGTATCGCGGAGCATTCTATGGCGTAGTGGCCTTGGCGCTTTGCATCGGGCTTTACTTGATCTGGCTCTGGCGGCCTGAGCATCAGGTCCGGCTACACACGAAAAATTTCTTTCACACCATCGAAAACAGAAACTGGGACGCTGTGGCCGATTTTGTTGGCAACGATTATCAGGATCAGTGGAGCGACGATAAGCCGCGTCTTCTCGAACGCATGCGGGAAGGCTTTCGATGGCTGCGCGGGTCCAGGATCCTTGCATCCAATCCTGCTGTGCAGGTTGAAACGCGACGCGCGATCTGGGTCGGCAAAATCACAGTCTATAGCAGCGACGATGGCGTGATGGAAGTGCTCGACGAACGCGTCAACAAATTGCCCACACCGTTCGAACTGGAGTGGCATCGCCTCTCGGGGAAACCGTGGGATTGGAAGCTCGTCCGAGTGAGTAATTCGGCATTTGAGATTCCCGCCGATCTCTACTGAGTCAACGACGTTATTTTGCCAGCGCCTGGCGCAACTGCGTCTTGGCCGAATCCACCTCGCGTTGGTTTTGCTGGCAAAGTAGAATGCCCCGGAGTGTGTCGCCTTGATAATAGCGGGCGATAAACTTTTTCTTCGCGTACGCACCATCAAGCACGACACGCGTCGGCAGCACACTAAAATCCCCCACGAAATCCATGCGTAGATCGAACATCTCCGTCCAAAAGTATGGGACTTGCTCGTAGCGGATGCGCTTTTTTCCGGTCATGTTTGCGCCCGCAATCAAGCCCTGGCTACGTGCGTTTTCCCAATGTGTTTGGCGTCGCACGCCGCCCATTATCCGGTCTGGATAAAATGCCAAATCGCCTACGGCATAAATTCCTTTTTCTTCGGTCTCGAGATACTCGGTGACGGGCGACCCGTGGGGTCCCGACAGCGGCGTGTTGCGGACAAGTTCCAGATTTGGTTCCGCGCCGCAGGCGACCACAGCGAGGCCGATCGGGAATCGGTTGCCGCTTTTTGTCTGGATATTGCGCAGAGCGGTTTTGCCCTCAAAGCCATTGAGAGCTTCTCCCATCGAGAGGACCACTCCATGTCTGGCGAAGTAATCGGTCAGCCAGGTGCCCGTGTCAGGATCCAGATAGCGGTTCAACAAGTACGAATCACGATGCATCAGACCAACCTTCAGTTTCATGATTCGCAGACTTGCTGCGGCCTCGCATGCAAGTAATCCCCCGCCCACGACCATGATGCCTCGTTCTACGCTCGACATCTCTCTTAAAGCGAGCGCGTCGCGGATCGTTCGCAGGTAGATCACGTTGCCGAGATTAACTCCGGCGACCGACGGGCGGACGGGTCGGCTTCCCATCGCCAGGCATGCTTTGTTGAATTCAATGCTCTCGCCATTGGCCAACACAGCCAGACGCCGCTCGATATTGAACTGCGTTACGACCGTGCCAAAGCGCGTCTCGATCTTTTGCTTTTGAAACCAGCGCTCGTCAGGTTCCTGCAGTTTTTTGAGATTCGGTTCCTTTTCGCGCAAAAAGCTCTTCGACAGAATCCAGCGTTTATAGGGTGGAAAAACCTCGGCGCCGACCAATGTCACCGAGCCGCGCTTGTCGTATTTGCGAATGCCTTCGCATGCGCTCGCTCCGGCAATGCTGGCACCAACGATGAGATAATCACGCCGAATCATATGGGAAAACACGCACAATAATTTCAGCGCTGCCACGCCGACAAGCTAAATCGTTCAAACGCATCACATTTTGCCAGGATTCGCCTAATCAAGGCGACCGCGGCGGGCGCACTGTCATTCTGATCCCACAGTCGCGGGGTAAGAATCTCTGATCATTGTGATTGCATTGCAGGTGCTTTTTTCGGCAGACTGACTGCGTCATGAATGAATCCGTCACCCAACTCAGAGATACAACAGGGAATCCGGCGCCGCTGGGGCTGCTTGGCTTCGGCATGACTACCGTACTGCTGAATCTCCACAACGCGGGATTCTACGAACTCAACACCATGATTCTGGCGATGGGAATTTGCTATGGTGGCGCGGCGCAAATTATCGCCGGCATCATGGAATGGCGGAAGGGCAACACGTTTGCCGCGACGGCGTTTCTTTCCTACGGCCTGTTCTGGCTATCTTTGGTGACGCTGATCGTTCTGGCGAAGTTAGGATGGGCCACGCCTTCCAACGATACTGCGATGGCTGCGTATCTTGCGATGTGGGGTTTGTTCACCGCAGTCATGTTTGTTGGCACGTTGAAGTTGCACGTCGCCGGGCAAGTCGTTTTCGGTTCGCTGACCATTCTTTTCTTTCTTCTTGCCATCGGAGATTTCATCAATGCAAGTCCCGGCTTCAGACAGTTCACCGGCTACGAAGGAATCTTTTGCGGTTTTTCGGCGATCTACGCTGGCCTTGCACAGGTGCTCAACGAAGTCTACGGCAAAGTCGTCCTGCCGCTCGGCCCGGTGGAGAAGTAGCTTCCACCACGAAGGACACGAAGAGCACGAAGATGGAATTTGATGAGCTGTCGCGTAGCGTAATCGGATGTGCCATCGAGGTGCAATCTAGTCTCGGGCCGGGCTTGCTCGAATCGACTTATCGCCAGTGTCTCGCGTATGAGCTGTCGCATCCGCAGATCCGGTTTCAAATGGAGCTGCCGTTACCGGTGCGCTACAAAGATGATCTACTGGATTGCGGCTATCGAATCGATCTGCTTGTCAGCGGCGACCTCATCGTAGAAGTCAAAGCCGTTGAAATACTCTTGCCAATCCACCAGGCACAAATCCTCACGTACATGCGGCTGGCCAAGATTCCAATTGGCCTGTTAATAAGTCCTTCGTGGTGAGATTTAAGTCCGCTGCTTCAACAAACTGGCCGCGAGCTTGAGCGCTGATTCGCTTTTGCCTCCCAGCATTCGTGCAATTTCCTCCTGGCGCGCTTTTCCGCTCACTTCATGCAGATTGGAAAACGTGCGACCGTGCGCGACGTCTTTTGTCACAACGAAATGCGAAGCTGCAGTTGCAGCGACCTGTGGCAGATGCGTGATGCAAATCACCTGATGATCTTTCCCTAATACACACATCTTTGCGCCAACCGCGTGTGCGATCTCGCCGCCGACATTCGTATCGATCTCGTCGAATACGAGCAGAGGAATCGCGTCGTGGGCAGCCAGCGCCGATTTGATCGCCAGCATCAAGCGCGAGATTTCGCCGCTGGAAGCAATGGCTCGGAGCGGTTTGAGCGGCTCACCCGGGTTCGGCGAGAAAAGTAATTCCACGGCGTCGAATCCGTTTGGCCGTGGCTCGTCGACCGGACTGAGTGTCGCTGCAAATTCAGACTGCCGAAACCCGAGATCGCGAAGGTTGCGCCGGATGTTTTCAGAAAGTCTCGGTGCGGCTTTCGCGCGCAATTTGCGGAGCGCTTCGCCAGCGCGGTTCAATTTCGCGCGAACATTCTCAATCTCTTTCGCTAGGCGTTCCAATTCTGCATCGCGTCCTTCGATTTTTCGCATTCGCTCCGCTGCGCGCTTACCAAATGCGATCACCTCTGCAATCGAACCGCCGTATTTCCGCTTTAAAGTTTCGAACAGTGAAACGCGTTGCTCCAGTGCCGTCAGTTGCTCCGGATCGAGATCGAGTTTTTCGGCATAACCGAAAAGCGCGCGAGCGATTTCCGAGAGCTCAACCACGCTGGCAGCGTGGGCGGACGAAAATTGCGCAATCGAGCTGTCAATCTTTTCCAGTTCACGTAACAACCGCTGCGTTTCGGCAAGTTGAGACAGAACGGAATCGTCTGCTTCGGAAAGCTTGTTCGCGACAGCACTAGCCAGCTCGATCAGCCGTTTGCTGTTGCTGGCTAGTTTGTAGCGGTTCTCGATTTCCTCTTCCTCGCCCGCGACCAGGTTCGCCGACTTGATTTCGGTAATCTGGTGGCGAAGCAGATCCAGCTCCTGTTCGCGAGCGGTTTCAGCCGTATCAAGCGCAGCATGTTCAGCCAGCAGCGTCTGCAATTGCCGGTAATACTTTCGAAATTCGTCGAGCTGCTCCTCAGCGCGCGCAAACGAATCCAGCAAGCTCAGTTGCGTCTCGGGCGAGAGTAAGGATTGATGATCGTGCGGCCCGTGGAGATCCACCAGTTCATCGCCGAGATTTTTCAAAACCGCCAACGTGGTTGGCGAACCATTGATGAACTGCCGATTCGTTCCGGTCGAGGAGAGAGTCCGCTTCAAGATCAGATCGTTCTCGCATCCTTCGATCCCGGCTTCGACAAGTTGTGGGTTAAGCTTTTGCAAATCTTCGCCGCTAAAGACCGCTTCCACAGTGCACAGATCGGCGGCTGTGCGAATCAGCGATTTATCCGCGCGTTCGCCCAGTAAAAGTTGCAACGCCCCAATAATAACCGATTTCCCGGCGCCGGTTTCTCCAGTCACCGCAACAAAACCTGGCCCCATTTGCCACTCGAGCTCTTCCACGAGCGCGAGATTTTTGATTCGCAGCAATGTAAGGACGGCGGGCATAGGAGAAGGCTCCCGAAAAAGTCCGCGATAGGCGGCTGGTCTGCCAAGTTAAAAGTGATAATGCAGCGTGCGCTGCTTCCTCTGCAGCGAACAGCCGTCATGTTGGTTTGTCGGAGCCGCCAAACACGCAGGCATAATGCCTATGTTCCGATCCCCGTAATCCGCGGTCAAAATCTCACCGAATGATTCCGCGCTCGCTTTGCTCGATGAATCGGATGATTTCGGTGATCTCTTCAGTCTGAGGCAATTCCTTCCGCATCGCTTCGATTGCCTGCCGCCTGTTGTATTTGGAACGGTAAATCAGGCGGAATGCTTCCTTGATTAGCTTCACGCTTTCGGGTGGAAAATTTTTGCGTTCCAAGCCGACAAGATTAATCCCGCGAATTTCGGCCGGGTTGCCGTCGGCGATCATGAACGGCGGAACGTCCTGGACAATCTTTGAGCAGCCGCCGGTGATGGCGAACCGTCCGATCCGGCAAAATTGATGCACAGCAGTGAGCCCGCCCATCATGGCATGATCTCCCACCTGCACGTGGCCGCCTAATGTGCCGTTGTTGGAGAAAATGACGTGATCGCCCACGGTGCAATCGTGTCCGATATGACTGTAAGCGAGAAAATTTCCGCGGTTGCCGATCCGCGTTTTGCCTTCGCTCGTCGTGCTGCGGTGCGCCGTTGCGAATTCGCGGAACGTGTTTTCATCGCCGATCTCGAGATACGTCGGTTCACCACGATATTTTAGATCTTGTGTTTGCTGACCGATTGAGCAGTACGCGTAAAATCTGTTTTTTGTTCCCGCCTTCATTGGCCCGCAGAGCGTGACATGATGCTGAAGCCAGCAATTTTGACCAAGCACAACATCGGGTCCGATGACGCAATACGGCCCGACAATTGTTCCCGCGCCAATTTCCGCTCCCGAATCGACAATCGCAGTGGGATGAATCTGCGCGTCGCTCATAGCTGACAACCCCTCACCTCAGTCCTCTCCCCTTGGTGTAAGGGGGAGAGGCGGAAAAGCGGCCGATCCGGCGTCGACACAGGTCGGGTATTCGGGACGCCTCGCCCTTTGTAAGGGAGAGCGGAGGGTGAGGGTTCGCTCCGCTCATTTATCGAGGAACGTGAACATCAGCTCCGCTTCCGAGACGATGGCGTCGTTGACCACGCAATGACATTTGGCCTTCGCCAGGCGTTCGCCGCGTGATTTGGTGAGCTCGGCGTGGATGAAGATGGTGTCGCCCGGCAAAACCGGTTTGCGAAACTTCACTTCATCCGCGCTCATGAAATAACCGATGCGACTAGTGGTTTTGGCCAGTTTGAATAACAGGATGCTCGCGACCTGCGCCATGGCCTCCACCTGCATAACGCCCGGCATCACGGGGTGACCGGGAAAATGTCCCTGAAAGAACGGCTCGTTAATGGTGACCGTTTTCACGCCCACACATTTCGTC
>QHMS01000295.1 GCA_003217895.1 Verrucomicrobiota bacterium | reverse complement strand
ACAGCAGGCAGATAAAACCGGCTGAAAGGATTCGCGACGTAGTCGGAGAGTCAAGGATCCGCCAGATCGTACCGAAACTAAGCACCAGCAGGCAACTCGCCAGACCGTAGGCGCGATTCGCTCCCACGATAAAAATGAATGCCGGCAAACCGCCTAGCAACGCGATACTCAAGGTTGGCGCGCGTCCCCCAATCGAATGCTGGCATAGCCATAGTGAGGCCAGAAAGAACAAGCCAACAAACAGCCCCAGAATACGGATGCCTATATCGTGGTTGGTCAACCCCAACATGCCGCATCCGCGTAGCACGAATAGCCAGAGCAACGGGCATGAATCAAACGGTAGGTTGTTCCAGAGGTCTCGGAGCGAAGGCATATGCGCCAGATTGAATGTGTTGGTTTCATCGCGCCACAGCGGCCCGGCATTCATCGCCGTCAGCACCAGCAGCATGGCTGAGAAAACGGTACCAATCAGCGCTGCTGCGGTTTCTGTCCCCAGCGTTGGTATTCGCCTCAATGACATGCGTTTTGAGATTGAGCGACGGAACTCTCGTCTGTCAATTGTCTATAAGAGCCCGAGCACTTGACTGTCATTGACGCTTCACGATTCTTGGCGGCGGGCTATTTATGACGCGTCTTCGATACTTCGGTGCGGCAACGTCAGTTCTCCGCCATTCTAATTGGATCATCGCCGCTCTGGTGACATTCTTCGCAACGTATTTGCATGCGTTGTTTTTTCTGAATGCCGGAGGACTGTGGCGGGACGAAGCCGCTTTTGTTCAGTTGTCGCTGTTGCCGTCGGTTTCGGAAGTGTGGCAAAAACTGCCGTATGATCACTGTCCGATTCTGATGCCGCTCGCTGTGCGCGCATGGTCGGTCGCGGCCAGCCCCGGAAATACGGACCCTGGTTTGCGTGTCTTGGGTTTGTACGTTGGGTTGTTTTTGCTGGTGGCGTTTTGGCTTGCCAGTTGGACAATGCGTGGCGGCGCGCCGCTGCTGGCCGTAACACTCGCCGGCTTGAATGTGACGATGGTCCGCGCGGGAGATTCGCTTCGCGGTTACGGTCTGGGGTCAGCCCTGGCGGTGCTCACGCTGGCAGTTATCTGGCGTTTAAGCTGCCGTCCCAGCCTTGCAGCTTTTTCCTGCGCAGTGGCGGCAGCCGTCCTTAGTGTTCAGGCGCTTTATCAAAATGCCTTTTTTGTATTCGCAGCGTGCTGCGGCGGATTTGTGCTATGCGCCGCGGAACGGCGGTGGCGTGACACGCTACCAATTTTCGCCGTAGGAGCCGCCGCAGCGGTCTCGTTGCTGCCTTACATTCCGTTAATCATTCGCGCGCAGGATTGGTACGTCCTGAACAAGATTGGTTTTCGGTTTTCACACGCATGGAAGGTGTTCTCCGCGGCGACAGGTTCGGATCGTCTTCCAAACCAAAACCTGATTCTGTTTGCGGGCACCAGCCTCGTTCTTGCGGCGGCAGGTTTCGCTTTCTTTCTAAGGCTAGCGGATTTTGCCACGCACCCGTGGTATTACGTGCCGCTCATGGCTTTTTCGGCAGTTTGCCTGGACGCCATCTTTTTCACAGCGTGGCGTTGGGCGCGACCCGCAGCGATGATTTTCGCGGCGTTAACGATTTCTGCCACCTTTCTATTCGAGCTGCCCGTGCTGAAATGCCGTCAGACTAACGTGGATCTCATCGCCGCCCGTCTTTCCACCGAGGTGGCTGCAAGCGACTATGTGATCGTTCATCCATGGTATTGTGGCGTGCCGTTTGAACGCTATTACAAAGCCGCCGCGCCATGGACAACACTTCCGCCATTGGAAGACCACGGAGTGCATCGCTTCGACCTGCTTAAGGCAAAGATACAAACAAAGGACCCCATCGCGCCGGTAATCGACCGGATTACTTCGACGCTTCAATCGGGGAATCGTGTGTGGCTGGTAGGGGAAATGCCGCTCAGCGAAGAGCCGCTCCCGAAAATTCGCCCGGCACCGAACAATCCGTGGGGCTGGTCCGCTGACTACTACTCGTTCTACTGGGGTGTCCAGGTCACCCAATTCCTTTCAACTCATTGTGAGCGCTCCGCTGTGGTGGTCGATCCTTCCAAGATTTGCGTCAATCCATATGAG
>QHMS01000294.1 GCA_003217895.1 Verrucomicrobiota bacterium | reverse complement strand
AACCTATGCCTGACAAGAAACGTTTTCGCGTATTTGCGACGTCGAGCATCGGCGATGCGGCGGAGAACCGTCTGCGCGAGCGCGGATATGATCTCGAAGTTTTCGAAGGACCAGAGGCGCCGCCGAAAAAATTGATCATAGAGAAAGTGAAAAGCGGCGTCGACGGATTGATCACCACGTTGCGCGATCCGATCGATGCCGAAATTTTCGAAGCAGGGAAGGGGACGCTGAAGGCCGTGGCGCAGATCGCCGTCGGTTTCG
>QHMS01000293.1 GCA_003217895.1 Verrucomicrobiota bacterium | reverse complement strand
ATGAATATCCTTTGCTACGACCCGGTGTATCAGAACGAAAAGTTCGTCGCTGCCATCCAGGAATTAATGGACCTGCGACATGCGCGCGGCATTCAAAACGAGAAGACCTGGATCAAATACGTGGAGTTCGAGGAAGCACTGCGCGTCGCCGATTATGTGACGATTCACGTGCCGCTGTTGCGCGAAGGCGAGACGGACAAACCGACGTATCACCTCATCAACGAAAACACGCTCAAGCTGATGAAACGGACCGCGTATTTGATCAATAGTTCACGCGGACCAGTCGTGGACGAAAAAGCGCTCGCCAAAGCGTTGAAAGAAAAAGTCATCGCTGGCGCAGCGCTCGACGTGTTTGAAAAAGAGCCGCTCCCGCCCGATTCGCCGCTGCTCAATTCCGAGATTGCGGATCGCTGCCGTGTGTTCCATCACTTTGCCAGCGGCGCGCGAATTACGCGGCTCGATGTCGATCCCGACAAGGGCATGGCCGGCCGCTGCGTCCAGGGTCTCATTGACGTTCTTGAGAAAAATTATGACGGCGATCCGACCAAGATGCCGTACGTCGTGAACAAGGAAGCGTTCGCCCCGTGAGATAATCATTTCATGGACGGTCAACAGAGCGGCCATTTATCTCACGGGGTGAACGCAATCAGAAAACATCGAACGTCCAACGCTCAACGCTGAACGTCCAATGAAGCAGCATTCTGTTCGAAACGTAATCGCGGTTACGTTTGTCATCGTTTTCGGCATTGGCCAGGCGTGGGCCGAAGATTTCGATTCCATTCTGCGCTGGCGGAACATCGGACCGTATCGCGGTGGGCGCACTCGCGCGATCGCAGGCGTTCCTTCGCAGCCGAATGTCTTCTACATGGCGCCGGTGAACGGCGGCGTTTTTAAATCCGCCGACTACGGCCGGACATGGCAGCCGATTTTTGACGATCAACCGACGGCGTCGGTCGGCGCGATCGCGGTTGCGCCTGCAAATCCGAACGTTGTTTACGTCGGCAGCGGTGAAGGATTGCATCGGCCCGATCTTTCGGTCGGGGATGGCATTTACAAATCGACTGATGCTGGCAAGACGTGGACGCATCTGGGATTGCGCGACGGTCAGCAGATCGCGCAACTGGCTGTCGATCCAAAAAATGCTGACCGGCTTTTCGTGGCTGTGGCCGGGCATCCGTACGGGCCTAACGTGGAGCGCGGTGTGTTTCGATCGGTCGACGGCGGGAAAACGTTCGAAAAGGTCCTTTACCGCGATGAAAACGTTGGTGCCAGCGACGTGCAGATCGATCCGAGCGATCCGGCGATTGTTTACGCCGCACTGTGGGATTCACGTGAGGGTCCGTGGGAAAACGGCATCTTCAATGGAGACAAAGGCGGCATTTTCAAATCGGTCGATGGCGGAAAAACGTGGCGGCAGTTAATAAAAGGGCTACCGGGCAACATTGTGCAGGCGAACATCGCAATTGCGCCGAGCTCGCCGAAATCACTCTTCGGTGCAGTGCGGACGAAAACGATCGCGAAACTTTACCGCTCCGAAGATGGCGGCGAAACGTGGAAGGGGACAACTGATGATCCGCGCCCGGGCCTTGGCATCGGCGGCGGCGATCTGCCGGTCGTCCGGTTCGATCCAAAAAATCCGCAGATCGTTTACTCGGCAAGCGTGGTTTGTTGGAAATCGACCGATGGCGGCAGAACCTGGGAAGGCTGGCGTGGCGCGCCCGGCGGTGACGATTATCAGAACATTTGGATCAATCCGAACAATCCTGACGTCATTCTTCTGGGCTCGGATCAGGGTGCGATTGTCACAGTGAACGGCGGAGCGACCTGGAGCTCATGGTATAATCAATCGACTGCGCAGTTGTATCATGTCAGTGCGGACAACGCCTTTCCGTACCGCCTTTACAGTGGTCAGCAAGAGAGCGGCTCTGTGGGAATCGCAAGCCGGGGCAGCGATGGCGAGATCACATTTCGCGACTGGCAACCGGTCGCGGCGGAGGAATACGGCTATGTCGTCGCCGATCCGCTCGATCCGGACATCATTATCGGCGGCAAACTGACGCGGTTCGATCGACGAACCGGTCAG
>QHMS01000020.1 GCA_003217895.1 Verrucomicrobiota bacterium | reverse complement strand
CCGCAGAATACAATCTTTTCAATCAAGCGGTTCATGGGCCGCAAGTTCGACGAGGTGCACGAGGAACAAAAACGCGTGCCTTACAAGATTGTGAAGGCTGCGAATGGCGACGCTCATGTTCAGGTGGAAGTAAACGGACAGCTCAAGGCTTTTTCGCCGCCGGAAATCTCGGCAATGATTTTATCCAAGATGAAAGCGGACGCGGAAGCGAAGCTCGGTGAAAAAATCGCGCAGGCGGTCATCACCGTGCCGGCGTATTTCAACGACTCGCAACGCAACGCCACCAAAGACGCCGGCAAGATCGCCGGCTTGGAAGTGCTGCGCATCATCAACGAGCCCACAGCCGCGTCGCTCGCTTACGGTTTGGATAAGAAAAAAGACGAGAAGATCGCGGTTTACGATTTGGGCGGCGGCACGTTCGACATTTCGGTTCTCGAGATTGGCGACGGCGTTTTCGAGGTGAAAGCGACCAACGGCGATACCCACCTGGGTGGCGACGACTGGGACGCGCGCATCATGGATTGGATCATCAACGAGTTCAAAAAGGATACGGGCATCGATCTAAGCAAGCAGCCGGACGCGGTTCAACGGATCAAGGAGGAAGCTGAGAAAGCCAAGGTCGCGCTTTCATCCACACAGGAATACGAAATCAATCTGCCGTTTATTACGGCGGACGCCAGCGGGCCGAAACATATCCAGAAGAAACTCACGCGTTCCAAGATGGAGCAGCTCTGCGATGATTTGTTCCAACGGACTATCCCGCCGGTGAAAGCGTGCTTGAAAGACTCGCAGCTGACGGAGAAGGAAATTAACGAGCTGGTGCTGGTGGGCGGCATGACGCGTATGCCCAAGGTTCAGCAAATTGCCCGCGACCTCATCGGCAAGGAACCACACAAGGGAGTAAACCCTGACGAAGTGGTCGCGATCGGCGCTGGCATTCAGGGAGGCGTGCTTAAGGGCGACGTCAAAGATGTGCTCCTTCTCGACGTTACACCGCTTACGCTTTCGATCGAAACAGCCGGCGGCGTAGCCACGCCGATGATCCCACGGAACACCACTATTCCGACGAGAAAATCGCAAATTTTTTCGACTTACAGCGACAATCAACCAGGCGTGGAGATCAAGGTGTTACAGGGCGAGCGGCCACTGTCGCGCGACAATAAACAACTAGGCGTCTTCCACCTCGATGGAATTCCACCCGCCCCGCGGGGTGTTCCGCAAATCGAAGTGACCTTCGATACCGACGCGAACGGTATTCTGCACGTCTCGGCCAAAGATTTGGGCACCGGGAAGGAACAGAAAATTTCCATCACCGGCAGCTCCGGTCTTTCCAAGGAGGAAGTGGAGAAGATGCAGCGCGAAGCCGAAGCGCACGCGGAGGAAGACAAGAAGGCAAAGGAAGCGATCGAGATCAAGAACAACGCCGACATGCTTGCGTATCAATCCGAGAAGCAGTTGAAAGAGTTGGGCGACAAGATTTCCGGCGACAAGAAAAAGCAAGTCGAAGACGCCATCGCCGCGGTGCGTGATGCGATTAATCGCAACGACACCGATGCGATGAAGCGGACCTACGACGACTTGCAGAACAAGTTCCAGGAAGTTAGCGCCGATCTTTACAAGCAAGCATCAGCGCAAGCCGGTCCGCGCCCGGGTCCCCAACCCGGACCTGAAACGCAGCCGCGCGGCGGCGCCGAAGAAGGCGCAGGCCCCGCTAAACGGGGCGAAGGCGACGTTGTCGACGCGGAGTTCGAAGTCGTGGACGAAGACAAGAAAAAATAACAACAAATTTGCCGACGATTGTCGAAACATCGACGGTCGCCGGCCTAACCCAAAAAACAACAACCAAAGGAGTAAGAACAAACGCTTATGGCAGCAGTTAACGTAAAACCGCTCGGAGACAGGGTGCTGGTGCAGCCGATTGAAGAGCAGGAAGTAAAAAAAGGCGGGATCATCATCCCCGATACCGCCAAGGAAAAACCACAAGAGGGGAAAGTGGTCGCTTTAGGCACCGGCAAGATCGATGACAACGGTAAGAAAATCGATTTCACGGTGAAAAAGGGCGACAAGGTGCTGATCTCCAAATACGGCGGCACCGAAATCAAAATCGACAACGAAACCTACCTGATCATGCGCGAGGACGACATCCTCGGCATCATCGGATAACTCCCAACTAACAACTAAGGACTAACCTATGGCAGCTAAACAATTACAATTCGATGAAAATGCGCGGCACGCGTTGCTGCGCGGTGTCGAGAAACTGGCGAAGGCCGTGAAGGCAACGCTCGGACCGAGCGGTCGCAACGTGATTCTCGACAAAAAATTCGGCAGCCCGACGATCACCAAAGACGGTGTGACGGTCGCAAAAGAAATCGAGCTCGAAGATCCATATGAAAATATGGGCGCCCAGCTCGTGCGCGAAGTCGCGTCGAAAACTTCGGACATCGCGGGCGACGGCACTACCACGGCGACCGTTCTGGCGGAGTCCATTTATAAAGAAGGACTGCGCAACGTCACCGCGGGAGCGAACCCGACCTCATTGCAGCGCGGCATCATGAAAGCCGTCGAAGCAATCGTCGAGGAGCTAAAGAAAATCTCCAAGAAAGTCGGTGACCGCACCGAGATCGCGCAGGTCGCGACCGTTTCGGCCAACTGGGACAAGACGATCGGCGAAATCATCGCCGACGCCATGGACAAGGTTGGCAAGGACGGCACCATCACGGTGGAGGAAGCGAAATCGATCGAGACCACGCTCGAAGTCGTCGAGGGCATGCAGTTCGACAAAGGTTATCTGTCGCCCTACTTCGTCACGAACGCGGAGGAGATGGAAGCCGTGCTCGAAAATCCTTACATCCTGATTTACGAGAAGAAAATCTCGAGCCTCAAGGACATGCTCCCATTGCTCGAGAAAGTCGCGAAAGCCGGCCGGCCGCTCCTCATCATTTCTGAGGACGTGGAAGGCGAAGCGCTCGCCACTTTGGTCGTGAACAAATTGCGCGGCACATTGCAGGTCTGCGCGGTGAAGGCCCCCGGCTTCGGCGATCGTCGCAAGGCGATGCTGGAAGACATCGCGGTGCTGACCGGTGGACGACTGATCAGCGAAGATCTCGGGATCAAGCTCGAGAACATCAAACTCGAAGACCTCGGCCGCACCAAGCGCGCCACCATCGACAAGGAGAACACCACCATTGTCGAAGGCGAAGGCAAGCAGGTCGATATTAAAGGCCGCATTGCGCAAATTCGTCGTCAGATTGAGGAAACGACCAGCGATTACGACAAAGAGAAACTGCAGGAGCGCCTGGCGAAACTCGCCGGTGGCGTGGCCGTCATCAATGTCGGCGCGGCGACCGAGACCGAGATGAAGGAGAAAAAAGCGCGCGTCGAAGATGCGTTGCACGCCACTCGCGCCGCGGTTGAGGAAGGCATCGTCGCAGGCGGCGGTGTCGCATACCTGCGCACGCAGAGAGTGCTCGACAACATCAAAGACCTCGAAGCCGACGAGAAAGTGGGCGTCGCCATTGTGCGCCGCGCTATTGAAGAGCCGACGCGTCAGCTCGCCGATAACGCTGGCAAGGAAGGCGCGCTCGTCGTTGAGGAAGTGAAGAAGCGCAAAGGCAACGAAGGCTACGACGTTTCCGCTGACGAATACACCGACCTGGTGAAGGCGGGGATTGTCGATCCAACCAAGGTCGCGCGCACCGCGTTGCAAAACGCCGCGTCGATCTCCGGTCTATTGCTCACCACCGAAGCGCTCGTGACGGAGATTCCTGAAAAGGAAAAATCTCCTCCGATGCCCGGCGGCGGAATGGGCGGTATGGGCGGCATGGACTACTAAGCCGAATGACAGTATGAATTCGAACAGCCGGACTCGAAAGGGTCCGGCTGTTTTGCTTTGGATTAAAATGAAAATCAGAGCGGCTCTCAAGTGGGGGCCGCAGCCATGGGGTTAAAGTGCAACTTCAGCAGGTCGCTCGGGTTAAGCGCCGCAAATGCGTAGGCGTGCCATATATCATCCGCAAACTCCACCTCGAACGTTTGTTATCGAGTTCTTCTCTAGGCGTGCGTAGCACCTGGAACCCAGGAAGACAGGAAAGCAGGAAAGATCAGAGAGGATTAGCGAGAACAAATCTCCTGCGTTCCTGCTTTCCTAATTTGATTCTCTTGGTTGCCTCGATTCCTGATTTTGACCCGTGAAAATCCGCGTTCATCCTTGGCTAAATCTGGGACTTGCCATCAGCGCGTGAATCGCGCATGATTAAGTCCCGATGATCAGAGCGAATTGTCGGGCGCGGTTCACCGCGGCTGATTTCGACTTCATTGTGCGCACGCTCGCGCGCTCACAAACTGATCAGGTTTCTCTGGTCGATCTTTTGAGCGATCTCGAAACGCGCGATTCCATTCTCGATCATCCGCGATTGGTTGACGCGATTTTAAATCATTGCTGACACCTGCGGAGATCGTCGCAGTTTGATTTCTACGTTCTGGCCCGGCACGTTTTGCAGCAGGCTGCAATTGGCGACCGGAAGCTTTGCGATTATGTCGGGTCGTTACTCGAAACGTTTTCGCGCGCGAACCAATTACAGATTTCGGACGAGGTCGATCATCGCGCTCAGCAATATATTTCCGATATGCTCATTGCGCTGACTCGCGCGACTCCCGAACAAGCGTTTTTGCTCCGCGCGCACGTCGGCAATTACTCGCTTTTCATCAGCGGCATTTTTCACGAGAACGCACAGCGCCGCAGTTTGCGCGGCGGACCGGATATCGAATTCTACGAGCAGGTTGGCAGGACCAACTATCAACTTGTGGCCTCGCACGCCGTCGCGCGCCGCTGCGAACTTGACGACGTTTTCGAAGGATTAGCCGATCGGTTTCGCGATGTTCGGCTCGCGCTGAATCAGCTTTCCGATCAGTTGCTCAATCTGGATGATGACGCGCGCCCGTCGCTCAGCTTGTGAACGAGACGCTCTTCAGTCAAATCCAAAAGTTATTCGAGCGGACGTACGCGCAGGTCGGGATCAACCTGGAGGATTGCCTGATCGATCGGACGCGTTGCGCGCAATTGTCGGTGCTCGCTGGAAAGTCCGCGCGCGAATTGAGCGAGCTCGCGCGCACATTCCTGCGCCGCGCGGGTGATCAGCTTTACGTTGGCATTTACTACTCGCGCTGGCTCATCGAGCAGCTGGAGCTTCACGATCCGCGCGCGGGCTTGGGCGATCGCAATATCCGGTCGCTGATCGTGTTCGTCGAAGAGCTCAATCATGCGCTGCATGCTGCGCTTCAGTTCAAAAACGGGACCCGCCAGATCGCCTCGGAAGATTTCGCCCGCAACCTTGAGCTCCAGGCGCAGGTCGACACCTATTTGGTGCTCCTGTTGTTTGTGGCATTTTTTCGGAAATCGCAGCGGATTTCACAAGCTGACCGGCGCTGGCTACGGTTTCATCTTTTTGCGCGCCAATGCCCGGAGGCATTTCGCGACGCGAACCTGCGTGGCCGCTATCTCGAAACCAGCCAGCTCGCCGCAAGCTACACGCGTTATCTGGACACGCTCAACGGCGTGCGGCGTCTCGATGAAATCCGGCGGTTCCATTCGCTCGATTACGGCGCGAAAAGGCAGCGCATTCTCACGCTGACGAACGGCGGCAGCAACTGACGCAAATCACCTCCGCTGGAGGTATCAGTTCTCCGGTAATTCGAGATCGGCGAGATCCTGTGGTCGGCCGACCGATTCCTTGAAGCCGGAACCGTCGAAACCGAAGTGATTTAAAGATCGACAAGTTTGACTGCGTTTTCGGTTGTCGCTCGAATCAAAATATCCAGACCGCCCGTATAGCGCGGCCGCGCATGGAACGCCAGCCTGTGCGCTCCGACAATCACGTAGTCAATTCCGGCGAGAGTTTAGTGATTCGAGAAACTCTTTCGAGTCTTTGCTCAGGGCCATGATTAAGGAGATCGATCAGAATCTGCAAGCGTTCGTTGCCGCTAATCTTTTTAAAACTGGCGGTCGGCTTTTTCCGCTTCCGCAAAGCTGCGGAATTTTCGCACGATTTTGTCCACCCGAAACAATACCCGTGCTATCTGTTTTTCCGAGTGTTTTCTATGGGAATCACACGGGTAATAATTGCGCCCTGACCGATGCTGCGATTCATTTGAGCATGACGACGTATCCCAAAAGCCCGAAAGAAATGACGCGGGGAATGCTGTATTTCCCTCGGATGTTAGACAAGATCCGGCTGCACGCCCGCGGCGAATTGCATGAGGATTATCACGAGAACCTTGGCGCCGTGCATGCAGCGGACGGGGTGTGCTGCAATTTTCTGCGCATCCATTATCGAGACCTGGTTGATCGAGTGAAACAAGGCGGAACGGACGAAGAAATTCTGGAATGGTGTTTCGAAAAAGGGCGTCGCCTCAACGATGGCGATCTCTTTGTTTGGAACGGATTCGCCTCCAAACTTGGGTGGCGTGATTCGGTGACACCGCGATTGGAGAAACGAAAGCGAGAGGCCGGGATCGCCGATCGGGCCGAAATCTGCACAATTCCCGATCTTATCGATTTCGACGAAGGGCGATCGCAGTGACGAGTGATGAGTGACCAGTGACGAGTCGGTGGCGCTCCCGTCTTGTCATTCCGAGCGAAGTCGAGGAATCTCTCGCCATGCGTATGCGCTCAATCACATTGATAGCGATTTTCTTTTGCTTCTGGGTGACTCGAGCCAACGCAGAAGAGCCAAAATCTATCCCGACCTCGACAGCTACGCCCACGCCGACCGCAACACCGATTGTCTTTTCACCGCAGACACTCTCGGAACTGAAACAATTGCAGAAGGCAGCTCTGAACAGCGACTACGCCTACAAGCAGGTCGCACATCTTGCGAATAATATCGGGCCGCGACTGAGCGGTTCGGCACAAGCGGCGAAGGCAGTCGAATATGTCGCGAACGAATTGAAAGCAATCGGCTGTGAAGTGCAGCTGGAAAAAGCCATGGTGCCGCACTGGGTGCGCGGCGAAGAAACGGCAGTGCTCGTTCAATTTCCAGGGCAGGCGGAGAACACGACGCAAAAAATTGTGCTCACCGCGCTCGGCGCAAGCGTAGCCACTCCGCAGGAAGGTCTCGTGTCCGAAGTTGTCGCGGTAAAGAATTTTGATGAACTCAAATCCCTGTCTCATGACAGAGTCGCGGGCAAGATTGTGCTGTTCAATCATCCCTTCGACAAACAAATGGCCGCGGAAAGCCGTGCGGGCGACGCGTATGGTGAATCAGTTGTGTATCGAAGCGACGGCCCGAGCGCAGCTGCGCGTCAGGGTGCGGTGGCTTGTTTGATTCGTTCAGTCGGTGGCGCTGATTATCGGCTTCCGCATACTGGCCAGACAAATTATGCAAACGATGCGCCGAAGATTCCGGCCGGCGCGGTGACGGCGGAGGATGCGGATTTGATAGCCGATCTGGTCCGGCAAGGACCGGTGAAGATGAAATTGGTTCTCACGCCGCAGCAACTACCCGATGCCGAGTTTGGACTCATGGGATTTGGGCACAGGCGCAATCGATGATGGCGCAGGCGTCGCGGTTTCGATGGAGGCGGCGAACCTGATCCAAAAACTTCATCTCAAACCTAAGCGCACGATTCGCGTAATCGCGTGGATGAACGAAGAGAATGGATCGGCCGGGTCGAAACAGTACGCAAAGGACCATGGAGGAGAGAATCATTTTGCAGCCATGGAAACGGATTTGGGCGCCGGCCACCCTGTCGGCATCAACATCAAGGGAAAGCCCGAGATAAAGAAGATGCTCGCGCTCATGGCGGCAATTTTGCAGGACTCAGGCGCCGGCATTCTCAATCTTGTCGAACACTGTGGCGCTGACATCGAGCCGCTGGAGAAAGCAGGGGTGCCCTGTTTTAGTCCGATTCAAGACAGCCGCTTCTATTTTAATTATCACCACACCGCCGCTGATACGCTGGACAAGATCGTGCCGAAAGAATTGGCGGAGAATTCCGCCGTTGTAGCAGTCGCTGCGTATGCGCTCGCGAACATGGAACAAGCGTTGCCTCGTTGAGTGGAATATCGATTGTGCGCTTTGCTTTGTTGATCGGCTTGTTCGCAATCGTGCCGTGCGCGGCGCAAGAAGAAACGACAGCCACGCCGAAGATTGAGAAGTTCATCACGACCTACGGCGCAAAGATTCACTACGTCGAAGCAGGTAGCGGTGCTCCCGTGATTTTGATTCACGGCTTGGCAGACAACGTCGCGATTTGGGACCCGGTAATCCCGGCGCTGGCTGCGAGATTCCGCGTCATCGCGCTGGATCAAATCGGTTTTGGCCGTTCCGATAAGCCGCTGCTCAATTATCGTGTCAGCACGCTGGTCGATTTTCTCGACGTCTTTTTGACCGAACTGAAAATTGAGCGCGCATCGCTGGTTGGCAACTCGTTAGGCGGCTGGGTGGCAGCAGCTTATGCCCTGGCGCATCCGGAGCGAGTAGAGCGGCTTGTCCTTTCCGACGCGGCAGGCTACGCAGCGCTGACAAAAACCATGGATTCTCGCGCCCTACGCGCGCTGCGCGTGGCTAGCCGCGATGATATTCGCTATCTCGGCCCGCTGGCATTTCACGACAAGCGCTTCTATCAAGATGTCGATACTGCGTTTAAAGAGCGAGTGACCGCCGGCGACAGCTACACGGTCGCTCAAGTCTTGGACTCAATGATTCGTGGCGATGATGCGCTCGATAACAAACTTCAGACGCTCAAGCAACCAACGCTGGTTCTCTGGGGCCGCGAAGATAAACTCATCCCGCTCAGTTTTGGCGAGCAGTTTCATCGAGAGATCGTCGACTCTCGACTCCGAATCATCGATAACTGCGGCCACATGCCGCAGCTGGAATGCCCTAACGAATTCTCCGCGGCTGTGCTCAAATTTTTCAGCGACACGAAATGAAGCCTAGCCGCCCGCCATGCGCTTGAGATTGCGCATCTCGCTGAGCGCAAAATTTTGAAGTCGGCGGCCGCGATTGCGCAAAAATCTCCATGCCCCGGCATCGACGAAGTAGGTGAGCAAAATGCTGTCCCGCGTTTTTACTTCCGGCCCCACCAGACCGACCGAATGCCAGGTGTTATCGGCAACTGCGAACGCGTAACCAGTATTCGGCGAGAACAGCATCTGCGCGTTTTTCGGCTTCTTGCCATTCGGCAATCTCTCATGAAAAATCGTGCCGATCTGCTGCGTGGAATTGTCCGGCGGGAGGTAGAACTGGACGGTTATGCCCTTCCAAAGCGTGTCCGAGTGCGCGGTAATGAAGTATCCGGCGGTGTCACGTGTCAGGATTGGCACTGGATACATTCGCACCTTCGCGAAATCGGCTCCGAACCGGCGTTTTAAGCCTGGTGCAAGTCGCTCGACGAAAACTTTTCCCAGTTCTTTGGAACGGAGAACGCGGCCTGCAACATCCCAGACTTCGCGTTTTTCCGGCGGCAGGTGTCGGATGTATTCCGGGAAAAGATCGATCTTGGTGCGGGTCGGCTTTCCCTCTGTTGTGACATTTCTTACTCTAGCTTTGCCAGACAGCGCCCGGTAACCGCCGTCTGCCACCGGCATCGCGTCCAACATCGCCGCGTAGAAATCATCCGGAAACACTCCATCGAATCTCAAATGATAAAACGGCGATTCGTCCGCCTGCGCCCTTTGAATCGATCGCACGGCGAAATCGATCAAATTTTGAACTGATCGGGATTGTTTCACTGGTTGTTTTCAGCCGCTTAATTTAGGAACGCTGATTTGTTGCGCAATGAAATACGCCACGGCTGTCACTGATTCCAATGGCTAGGCCAGGGTAAACGTGGCGGCTCACTCCGCCATTGTCACGCCCAGTTCGCGCAACTGCTGTCTCGCTTGTTCGTATCCGGGTCTGAGCCGCAATGCCTCCTTCAGGTGAGCAACCGCTTCGTCTCGCCGGCCCTGCTGCGCCAGCATTCGTGCCAAATTGCAATGCGCCTCGGGATAATTTTCGTTCATTTGCACGGCTTTGGCGAATTGTTCAAATGCTTCATCGCTTTTTCCGATTTTCTCCAAGGCGCCACCGAGATTATTCCGAACTTTGGCAGCCTTTACAGAGTCACGTTCTGTGCTGAGTGCAGCCTGGTAGCAAGCAATGGCGCCGGCCCAGTCGCCTTTGCGGGCAAGCGCGTTACCGAGATTAAACTGCATCTCAGCAGATCCGGGATTGATCGCGACGGCTTCTTTGTAATGCGCGATGGCTTCCTTCAGTTGGCCGTTTCGCCAAAAAGCTGCACCCAGATTGTTATGGGCATCCGCGTAACTCGTGTCGAGCGCAACGGCCTTTTGATAATAACTGATGGCTTCCTCAGCTTGTCCCTTCTTCATAAGAGCGTTTCCGAAGAAGTTATACGCTTCCGCATAACCCGGATCGATCTGGAGCGCCTTTTGCAAATGGGCGATCGCTTCTTCCACCTCACCCGCTCGGACGAGAGCATTCCCGAGGTTGCTTTGGATCTGCACCACGCCCGGCTCTACGTCGAGAGCCTGTCTGTAATGCGTGATCGCTTCGTTGAGATCTCCCTTCTCCAGCAGCGCACCCGCAAGATTATTCTGAGCAATGTAATTGTTACGAGTAACATCAACGGTGTGCCTCCATAGCGTCTCGCTGTTTTGCCAATAAGCACCTTGGAAATAGCTGCGTGTTATGAATGCTCCTGTTATGACCAAGGCGGCAAGGGCCAATATTTCGCGTTTGTGCCCTGACTTTTTGAACGGCTCCATCGCTCCCCAGGCCCCCAGGATGTACAAGCCAATCTCGGACAAGTAGGTGTAGCGGTCGGCTCGTGCTATTGAGCCTATCTGAACAATGCCAATCATTGGAACCAGCATCCCCAGAAACCAGAGCCAGCCAGTTAACGCGAACGGATAAGTCTTGCGCCAGCGAAACAAAACTATGGAGACAATCAGCAGCAAGAGCAGTGCAAGGACTACTTCGGCGACGCTCGGGCCGCTTTTCGGGTATGGATACAGGACCGCCAGATGCGCTGGATAGATCATCTGAACAAGGTACGCGATGTAGAACAGCGCAGCGTTGCCGGCACGCTCGGCGAAAGCGTGATGGACCTCCCCCGGGGTCACTTCGCGCGCCAGGATCGCGGCCACGCAGGTTGCGGCAGAAAGTGCAAAAAGCGGAATCTTCTCCAGAAACAGAACACGGACTACGGGCCACCCGCCTGCGCCGTGGCTACAGCGTCCCAATGGCCAGTAATCCAAAAGCAACAACACGAACGGCACCGTGACCAACGTCGCCTTACACATCAGACCCAGCACAAAGAAAACTAGCACCGTTATGTATCGGCCAGGGGAAAACCGCTCGCTGCGCGCGTAGCGGGTGTAGGCCCAAAGTGTGAGCATGAAAAACAGGCCGCTTAAAATATCACCTCGCCCTGAGACCCACGCGACCGGTTCCACACGCAGTGGATGAATGGCAAACAGCACCGCGACAAACGCACTGGCCCATAGGTTGTCGGTGAGTCGCCACAGAGCTACGAACAAGAAGATAACCGTCGCAGCGTGAAGCAGGATGTTACTAAGATGGTGTCCCCAGGGCCAGAGCCCGTACAGCTGACAATCCAGCATGTGCGAGATGGCAGTGAGTGGCTGCCAGTTGCCAGCGCGGAAATGAGTGAAGGCCCATGCCACATTACCAAGAGTAAGACCGCTGGTTATTCTTGGATTGGCGTAGACGTAAGAACCATCATCGTAGTTGACGAACTCGTGGTGCAGCGTCTGGCCAAACGCGATCCAGACGATGCCCGCAAGCAAAATGCAGACGACGCTGGCGATTAAACGGTCAT
Organism: Verrucomicrobiota bacterium; assembly: GCA_003217895.1. Classification (GTDB taxonomy): domain Bacteria; phylum Verrucomicrobiota; class Verrucomicrobiia; order Chthoniobacterales; family UBA10450; genus Udaeobacter. The sequence continues at coordinate 6,972 of QHMS01000020.1, read as the reverse complement.
TATGAGTGTGAGAAGGGCGACTGGCGCGATGCGTTTTCGATACTTTCGTTCGCTTCACCGGAAACCCCATTGGAATGGAGAAAGTAGAAGATCGCCTATTCAGCGCAAATCTGCTGGCGCTCGCTGGAATCGCGATGTTGATGATGTTAGGCATCTTAACAATCTTCCAAAAACGTCGAGCTTTAACTATGACCGAAGCAACTGAAAGACGTTCGCGTTTGTCGCGGTTCGGCCGCTGGGTTGCAGAATTGCTCCTGGTGTTCGTCGGCGTTTACGCTGCGTTTTGGCTCAACAATTATCAACAGCATCGTCAGGACGCCCAGCGGCGCGATCAAATTCTAGCTTCGCTCGAGCAGGAATTTCTCAAAGGAATCGAGAGCGGAAAAATTATTGGCGCAAAACAAGAACGACAAGCGGCGGAGTTTCGGCGCGCGCTCGACGCCGGCGAGATGCCGCAGCTGACTCCCTTTGTTTTCACGACTGACTACAGTCCGGGCGATATCGCCACGCTGCTTCAATCGGGGGGCGTTGAATTGCTCGCCGTGAAGACGCTGATGGCCTTGCGCGAACTCGAATCCGTCATTCGCTGGGGCCTTAGCGATATGCAGCGTTACGAGAAATTGAGCGACGCGCTGATCGTGCCGAATCTCGACCAGGACATTTCCTTCTTTTATGACCCGGCTACGAAGAAGTTGCGAAAACGCTTCGAGATCTATCCCCAAGCTTTGGAAGCGACTGTGAAATTCGCCCACGACCTGGAGCGAACCAAAACCGAGTTGGTCAAAGAAATCCAAACCGAACGGCAGCGAAATCTTTAACACGCCACCTCATCATGTCATTCTGATCCCGCAGTCGCGGAAGAAGAATCCCATATCATTTCTGGACCGCTCGTCATCGAGTTTAATCAGAGATGTTTCGCTTCGCTCAACATGACATCCTCGTCTAAAGATGAGGTCTGGTATGAATCCCATAATCCGAATCCTGGCATTCTTTTCGTCTCTCTTGGCAGCGAGTTTTTCGTCGGCCGCTGATTATCCCGCGCCGACGGAAGGCGATTTCACGGTCCGCGACTTTAAATTTACATCGGGCGAGACATTGCCAGAGTTGCATCTCCATTACCGGACCGTTGGAAAGTCGGAGAAAGATGCGCAGGGCGGAACGACGAATGCAGTTCTGATTATGCACGGGACAACTGGCAGCGGCGCGCAGTTTGTGCCGCGGCCCGAGTTTGCAGATCAGCTGTTCGCGAAAGACCAACCGCTCGATGCGACGAAATTTTTCATCATCCTCCCGGACGGAATCGGTCACGGCAAATCGAGCAAGCCGAGCGACGGAATGCGCGCAAAATTTCCGCACTACGGGTATCTCGACATGGTGGAAGCGCAGTATCGTTTGCTTACCGAAGGGCTCGGAGTCAATCATGCGCGCCTGGTGATGGGAACTTCAATGGGCGGGATGCACACATGGCTTTGGGGCGAGTTGCATTCCGATTTTATGGACGCGCTGATGCCGCTAGCGAGTTTGCCGACACAGATTTCGGGACGCAACCGCGCCTGGCGCCGGATGATCATCGACGCGATCCGCAATGATCCAGCGTGGAAAGGCGGCGAGTACAAGACTCAACCGGCAAGCCTCCAGACTGCGGCAGTAATGCTCTGGTTTATGAGCAGTAATCCGGTGTTACGACAAAAGGACGCGCCCACTCTGGCGAAGACGGATGAAGTTCTCGACAAGTTTGTTGATGGAATCGTGAAAAGCGACGACGCGAACAACGTGCTCTACGCGCTCGAAGCTTCACGCGATTACGATCCCGGGCCCAATCTGGAAAAAATTCGCGCGCCCCTTCTCGCCATTAATTCTGCCGACGATCTCATCAATCCACCCGAGCTTGGGATTCTCGAGCGCGAGATCAAGCGCGTCCCGCACGGCCGCGCCATCGTGATTCCGACGAGCGACAAAACGCGCGGTCACGGCAGTCATACGATTGCCGCGTTATGGAAGGATCAGTTGGTGGAATTGCTAAAGGAAACTGAACAAGGTCACTAGTCCAGAAATCACGAGCCCGACGCTTTTGGCTGATTTTTGCTCGGGAGCTTTCCGAATTTAGCTTCCATCCCGCTTATACAGACGTCTAATGGATCCCGCCTGGCGCACTGCCAGCTCCTTCCCGCAAATGAGCGTTTCCACAGCCGATGAAGGGTCAATCAAGTCTGGCGCTGTTCTTGTTCCTCGCGAGGGCGCGACAGGAACTGTTGAGGTTCGCTTGCGCTTAAGCCTCTTAACAGTTCAATCAGGCGCGCTTCGTAAGAATCACACAGTGGAGATTCGCCATTTGGTTGGACCCATTCGGGATGTTGGATCCGCAGGTCATCGTGAATCTGTTTCCGCAGGTCTGCGTAGGTAGCGACTTCTTGAAGCATGACCACTGATCCGTTGGCGCTTATCTCGGTGCCGCCGCCATCGCGTTAGCCAATAAAATAATTGGCCAGACTGCAACAGAGACAACTACGCCGAAGGCAACCAGCTCAGATAAGTAATTCGGCTCCGCCCTGTAGGCATGTCGATCACTGAAGAAACGAGAAGCGCGACCGCGTATCGAGTTTGTTGTTTCCATGTTCATGCAAAGTAGACAATGGTTTGAGTGCTCGCGTTTCGCCGCAAAAAGTAACGTCTCTGTTACCTTCGACAGAAGCACGTTACAATTGCGTCATACCGCGTCAGCAACCCGGGTGCGGCGACTCGTGTTGCCACCGCGATTGTGCGCGGCGCTGCATTTGGAAGCTATCGGCGGCGCTTAGTAGTACGCTCCGCCGTAATAGCTGTCCCAGGGATAATACGGATAATAGTCTGGCCCGTAGTACGTATTGTACGGCGCCTCGGGCGTGCGATTCGAATCAACATAGTAGACGTCCGCGCATCCGCTAAGCAAAAATGCAACTAGCGCGGCGTACAGCAGCGAAACGATTGCTGCTGTAATATCGCGACGTTTTTCGGTCACTGTTGTCACAAGAGCTTTTGGGGGTGCTCATTTGAGCGCAACGGCTCAAGCAAATACAAGCAAAAAATTAAGCGCATCGGCGCATCCGACAGGCTGCCGGATCGCACCGATGCGCCGACCAAGCGCGCGTCACAAATCAATAGCCGTAGTAGTAGCTGCTGTAGCCCGGGCCAACATTTACGTACGTCCGGTTAGCGGCCGGCCCGTACCCGTAATAGTGCGAAGACGGATAACCGTAATAATAGTCGTACGAGGACGACGGCGTGTAATACGTGGTTGGATAGTAATAACCACTGTCATATGCGGTCATGTAAGGCCCCTCTGCACATCCGCCCAGAATAGTTGCAATGACGCCTGCGCAAAGGATCGACAGCAGCAATGCCCGACTGCGACTCTTGGATTTCATTGTCGTTTTCATCAGATATTCCCCTTTCTTGAGTTTTCCCTTTTTCTGTCGTCGAGCCGCGCATGCGACTCTGTCTCGCCTGTTGGTCCATCAGGCACAACGACAGTCTTTTTCAGTTGAACCTTTATTATGTAATTCGCATTGCGCTGCGCGATCGGCTGTGTCCCTGGGTGGCTAAAGAATCGTCTGCTCAGTCCGCTTTAGCCGCCTGACGAAAACGAGGCGTGCCGCTCCACAAATGATGTGCGTCAGCGGAATTGCGTGCGCCGGGGTCTCAAGGAAACGCGCGATCGGCGTGCCGCGCCCGCGCAGGCCACTGGCTCCTGCTGCGCGGCGAAAACGCGACCGTGTCGCGCCGCTTGGCAATTGATCACTCGGTCGGAACGCCAACCGTCGCGTACGCGCCGCCGTAGTAGTACGGCTCGTAAACGTGCATGCCATCGACGATGCGGTAACGCGGACCGTTAGGCGCATCCGAGAACGGATAGGCTTGGTAGTTGCCGTCGTAGTCGCGCCAGTAAGAACCGGTTGGATACCAATAGCCCTGATCATACGCGGTCATGGGAGGCGCTTCTGCGCAACCCGTGATAAAGACCGCGATGACGCCCGCGCAAAGCAACGACAGCAATACACCTCGCCTACAGCGTTTGCTTTCGCATTTCATTGTTCTTTTCATCAGACAATATAACACCCTTCCAGTGAATCTGTTTCAGCGAATCTGAATTTCCTTTTTCGCGTCTTGACCATGGGCCACGAGACACCCACTTTGCACCCGCGATGAAGAGAACTGTTTTCGCTGTTTTTCTTATAATTGTTTTTCCGGTGTTTGGGCGGGAGCCGCCGAATTTCGACGTGATCATCAAAGGCGGCACGGTTTACGACGGAACGGACGCTGAACCGCGGCATGTCGATCTTGCGATTCGTGGCGATCGGATCGCTGGCATCGGCGATTTTGAAAAAGCAAAGGCGAAAACGGTCATCGACGCGAAGGGGCTCGCCGTGGCGCCCGGTTTCATCAACATGCTTTCCTGGTCAACGGAGTCGCTGATTCAGGACGGCCGTTCGCAGAGCGAGATTCGACAGGGCGTCACAACTGAGATCATGGGCGAAGGCGAGTCGATGGGCCCGGTAAACGATCGCGTGCGCGAACACATGCTGCGCGAGCAGAGCGACATCAAATACGACATAAAATGGAACACGCTCGCGGAGTACCTGAAGTATCTCGAAAACCGTGGCATCTCGTGCAATGTGGCTTCGTTCATCGGTGCGACCACGATCCGTGAGAACGTGATCGGCTTCGAAGATAAACAGCCGACGCCGGAACAACTCGATCAAATGCGCGAACTCGTTCGCAAAGAGATGCAGGCGGGCGCGCTGGGCATTGGCACCTCGCTGATTTATCCACCTGCGTTTTACGCGAAGACCGAAGAGCTGATCGAGCTGTGCAAGGTCGCAGCCAAATTCCAGGGTAAATACATCTCGCATATGCGCAGCGAAGGGAATCGATTACTTGAAGCGCTCGACGAGCTCATCCGAATCAGCAGGGAAGCGGGAATTCCCGCGGAAGTTTATCACATTAAGGCGGCGGGCCAGCCAAACTGGGGCAAGATCGATGATCTTTTCTCGCGAATTGAAGCGGCGCAGCAGGAAGGACTAAAAATTACCGCGGACATGTACACGTATACGGCTGGCGGCACCGGGCTCGACGCCTGTCTCCCGCCCTGGACTGAGGACGGCGGATACCCGGCTTTGTTCAAGCGACTTCGAGATCCGGCGACGCGCGAGAAAATCAAAACCCAAGTGCAAACGCCAAGTGACGACTGGGAAAACATGTATCTTGCTGCGGGCGGCCCGGAACACATTCTTCTCGCCCAGTTCAAGTCAGACAAATTGAAACCGCTCACTGGCAAAACGCTCGCTGAGGTGGCGAAGATGCGCGGCAAGAACCCGGTCGATACGGCGATGGATTTGATCGCCGAGGACGGATCGCGCATCGGGACGATTTATTTCATGATCTCGGAAGCGAACATCAAGAAAGAACTCGCTAAGCCCTGGATTTCGTTCGGCTCGGACGAGGCTTCGCAGGCGCCAGAAGGCGTTTTCCTGAAATCGAATCCGCATCCGCGCGCCTACGGAAATTTTGCGCGCGTGCTCGGCAAATACGTGCGCGACGAAAAAGTGCTTTCGCTGACTGAGGCGATTCGGCGACTGTTTGAAAAGCCGCACCAATACGCGGTCGGTGTGAAGCATGTTTTCGTAAATGGTGCACAGGTTCTCAAGGGCGGCGAGCACACCGGCGCAAAACCCGGCAGGGCCTTGTGGGGTCCGGTGAAAACAAAGTAAAAAATGGCTTCGCTCGACGCTAAATGTGTCTGCTTGTGCTGATGATGCGTGACGAGTACCGACGCGACTCCGCGCGCTGAGATCGATATCTGTAGCCGCTTCCCTGTGGGAAGCGTGGGGCGGAGTTGTTTAGGATTTCTCGGCCGCGTGCCCGCAGGGCGACGAGTACAGTCAGGCGCGATCGATTGTGACAATCTCTCTAGCGTAGGGCCAGTCGTCTGCGTTTTTCACTAATCCCGCGCGAACTGGATTCTCCCGAACGTAATTCCATTTTTGCGCGTAACTTTCATCGCTGCGCAGAAGATGATCGAAGAAGCCCCGCTGCCAGACTACTGATGTCCTGCCAGAATGCTCGATTTGCTTCGCTAGATTTTGTTTCAGAACTCCGATCCATCGTCCCAACTCAAAATCGTCCGACCCGCAGACGAAAACGTGCAGATGATCCGGCATGATGACGTAGCGACCAACGGCGATGTTATGCTGTGAATACGCGTGCCTCGCGAAGGCAACGAATGCGGCATTCACCGAATCTGCAGCTAGCAATTTTCTTCGTTGATAGGTGCAAAACGTGACAAAGAAGACCGGGTGCTGAGGGAAAATCCAACGCAGGCGCGGCGGAAGTTTTGGATATTCACGCATCACTAAGTTTGTAGCCGTTTCCCGGTGGGAAGCACAACGCAGATGTAGTTTCAAACTCACGTCGCCCACAGGGCGGCGGCTACAGAAAAACAGAAGCGCGAAGAGCGAGCGAGGTGCGAAAGGGAATTGAAGGATACTGCAATAGTAAAGGAGGTATTATGGCAATTGTTCAACGGAGAAGAAGCGAAGAACGCTCGCTGGCCGAGCGCACGCCCGACCCGTTTAGTTACTTGCGAAATCAGGTCAACCGCGTGTTTGACGATTTCTGGGGCGAATCGTGGTTGGCCCCGAGCCGCGAAATGGCTGCCGGTTTCTGGCCGCAAGTGGACGTGACCGAGACGGACAAGGAAATCAAAGTGTCTGCGGAAATTCCAGGTGTGGAATCCAAAGACATTGATGTAAGCGTCGAGGAAGGGATGCTGACCATCAAAGGCGAGAAAAAATACGAGCGCGAAGAAAAAGAGAAAGGCCAATATCGAATGGAGCGCAGCTACGGCTCATTTGAGCGCGCCATCGAGTTGCCTGCGGAAGTGGACGAATCGAAAGCGAAAGCCGAATTCAAAAAAGGCGTGCTGCGATTAACTCT
>QHMS01000019.1 GCA_003217895.1 Verrucomicrobiota bacterium | reverse complement strand
CGTGCCGCGCCCGGCGGCAGCAACTGTTGCAATTTAAATCGATCCAAGTCGCGCACTCTGTTCACCGACTCAATCTGCACGATGACCGACGCGATACTCTGTTTGTACCGCTTGATTGGGACGCCTTCGCCGTGTCCAACGTGTTCGCCATCGCTCACGGTTACGACGACAACTTGCGCTTCGGTGCGACTGCCGCGCGAAATGCGAAACACTTCTTTGAGCGGCCAGACTTCTTCTCGAGCTTCGATGAGAAGACCTGTCATTAACAGAAGGAAACGAAGTTAGCGAAGATTATCCAATAACTTCTTCTTTGTTTTCTTGGTTGTCTTCTGCTCGGATTACAAAAAGGTTCGGCATCATGAAAATTACCAAGAACATCGGCATGCTGTTGCTCGCGATCTATTTAATCCTCGACGGCCTTTTAGGGTTCGGCTTGAATCTCGGCCCCGCCATCTTTCTGCTCTATCTTGTGGCGCTGGCCGCGGGCGTCCTTATTCTCATAGGCAAATAGAAATACAATGTCACCATCGAGATCACGGAGACGAAGGTTGTAGGCCGGGCGCCTGCCGACCAGGACGGCAAGCGATGCGCTTGCCCTGCAATAACGCCGTGTCCTCTGCGGTTGTTGCTAGCTGCGCAGCGCTTTGGTGAAGCGAACCAATTCGTCGGCGACGCGTTCGATTCGCTGCGCGATTTTCTTGTCAGTGACGTGCTCGCCGTCGAACGCGTCACTCGTGGCAAATGCGAACCGCGGAATGATGACACAGCGAAAATCGAGCATGAGACTGTTGGCGTACGACATTACCGACATGTAACTCGCGTGGCCTCCGGCAGCGCAAAGGAACCCAACGATTTTGTCTTCCCACGCGCTACCCGTCAGCTCGATCATGTTCTTGGTCGCGGCGGCGACATCATAATTGTAAACTGGCGAAGCAACGAGGATGCCGTCAGCGTTTTCAATGGCCGCGGTTAATTTTTTCGAACCGGGCACATGATAACATTTGTCAGCATCGCAGAGCGGCAGATCCATTTCGCGGATGTCGATCCAGTCGCAATCGGCTTTCTGTTTTTGCAGATGCGCGAACGCGGCGCGTCCCATCCGCCGACTGTTGCTATCGGGATTGCCGCTGGTGCTGATGACAAGGTGCTTTGGCATCAATCCTTCAAATATTTGTCGAACCATCCGACCGTCTGTTCCATTCGATCGACTTGATGCTCAGGCTTGATGAAGAGATGGCCTTCGCCGGGATAAACGATGAGATGTGTCGGCACGCCGAGAGTTTTCAATGCGTGCCAGAACTCGTACGACTGCGCTGAGGGGCACTCGGCGTCGCGTTCACCGGCGATGACGAGCGTGGGAGTCTTCACGTTCTTGATGAAGCGAATAGGCGAGCTTTTCTCGTAAACGGCAGGATCATCGTAAACTGACGCGCCGAAGAAAGGGATCATCCATTGATCGATCAGGTTCTGGCCATAATAACTTTGCCAATTCGCTATGCCAGCGCCTGCCACTGCAGCATGGAAACGATTGGTCTGCGTAACCGTCCACATGGTCATGTAGCCGCCATAACTCCAGCCGGTCACGCCGAGACGGTTGGGATCAATCGGATATTTTTTTATCGCGGCATCGACTCCGGCGAGATCGTCGCGCAGATCGCCGCCGCCAAAATCTTTTACGTTCGCACGCGTGAACTCTTCACCCTGTCCATAGCTGCCTCGCGGGTTGGGAAGCAGAACGTAATAACCGCGGGCGGAGAGCGCGGCGATGATCGCGCGAGACATTCCGAACGACGCCGGCCACTCTGACGTCGTCACGCCGGATGGTCCGCCATGAATGAGCACGACCATAGGATATTTTTTGTCGGCCTCGACTTTCGCCGGCGGCACCAGCCAGCCCTGAATGTTAAATCCTTCGTTTGTCCACTCGATGCTTTCCGCTTTGCCCCAGTTCGTCCGCAAGCCAGCGTTATTGTTCGTCAGTTGGCGCCATTCGCCGAGCGGCCCGGCGAAAACTTCCGGTGGCGAGTCGTAGGTGCCGCGAACAGCGGCCGCGAACTTGCCGTCCCTCGATAACGCGAAATTCGGGAAATTTCCAAATGCGTGAATGCCATCGGGGCCTTTCCAAATTGTCCGTTCAGAATTGCTCGTCAGGCTCAATTCGGAAATCGCGCTGCCGCCACCTAAGTACTCGATTACGAGAATTCGATCGGGCGCCTGCCAGAAGAATGAATTGACGGAGGTTTTTCGACTCGCTGTGCGATTCACTACATCCCGGCCGTTAACAGTCATCGTGAACAAGTCGCCGCCATGAAATCCTTCGTCGCTCATCAGACCTTCGATGAAGGCAATTGAATTCCCATCGGGCGACCATCGCGGGAGCGCGACTTGAAGAGACGGTTTGTAGATCGATGTGGCGTTGCCGTTTGCAACGTCGATCGTGTAAATCTGCGCGATCCACCAATTGTTGTCGCCGGGCCCCGGCGCCGCGGTTGCGACAAACATCCTGTCATTGGGCGACCAATCGTAATCGTAGATGTGGAGATTCTCTGGCGAAACCTGTCGTAGCTTGCCGCTGGCAGTATCGAGAACTGCAATCCGCTGATTATGGATCGCGGTATCGACAACTCCAGTCGTTGCGGCTGCAGCCATTAACGGACCGCCGCCACCCGCGCCTTCAATGTAGAGAAACGCAATCTGCTTCCCGTCGTGCGACCATCGCGGTCGCGCCGCGTATCCTTTTAGATCTGTGATTTTCTTCGGGTCGGAACCATCCGCCTTCACCGCCCAGAGCTGCCGCTGCTCTTTCTGTCCGGCACTAGAGAAAAACGCTAGCGTTTTTGAATCGGGTGACCACGCGGGATCGAAATCTGTCCTATCGCCTGTGATCGGAACTCTGACGACCGTCGCCGCCGTGTTTTCTGATCTTCCCCGGACGCAGGTCTGCTTTGATGTTGATGCGGCGGTCGACTGCACCCATGCGACATGGGCGCCATCAGAAGAAAGCGCAATGTCGCCATAAAGAACAGTTTTCCCTAACTGTTCAGTCAACTGCTGCACGGTCTGAGCTGTTAACGCCATAGGGAAAAGCAACGCCAGGAGAACATGCTTCATAGTCTCTAAGGAACGCAAGAAAGCAGGAAAAGGAAACTGTCGAACCTGAGACGTAGTGAATCGACAAAGAAAAAACGGCGGGAGTTGCCTCCCGCCGTCAGTTAATTCGCGATACAGAGCTTATTGTCCGCCCGTTTGCTGACCGCCGCCCTGTTGGCCGCCGCCACCCTGCTGAACGCCAGTTCCCTGTTTTTCACGATCTCTTTTTTCTTTCTCGCGATCACCCTGTTGGCCGCCTTGCTGTCCAGGTTGCTGTCCAGGAGGCGTGGGTTTGGCCGGCTCGTTCGGATTATATTGTTTTTCCATAATACCTTTCTTTCGTTTTTGGATTGGTCGTTCGCGCTTCGCGCAAAGACCTCTCCTCTCTCTTTTGAATCGTGTTCGGAGCACGCTTTGGACTGGAAAATCTTACCGTCGGAACGTTATAATTCACGCACGCCGGCTAGAAGACGGTCCACTTCTTGGGATGTGGTGTGGCACGCACAACCGGCGCGGACTAATCCGTGCGGCATTTGGCCCAACCGCTCGACCACAGTCATCGCGTAGAAGTCGCCGTGTGATAGGAAAATCCCGCCCTCCGCTAGTTTCTTCGCGACATCAATCGAGGGCAGGCCGTTTACGGTGAAGGCAATTGTGGGTGTGCGTGTGTTGCCGGGCGGTGGGCCGTAGAGACGGACGCGTTCCATTTCGCGCAACCCGTTCCAAAGCTGCGTTACTAATGCGTCGCCGCGCTCGTGCAATTGCTGGAAAGCAGCGCGAAGGCGTTCACGTCGCGTCGCGCCCGGAGCAAACGACGCGATAAAATCCACAGCAGCCGCCGCGCCTGCGATTCCTTCATGATTTTGCGTACCGGTCTCGGCTCGTTCCGGCGCAGAATCAGGTGCCGGGATCAGTTTCGGAAAATTAAGTGAGCCAAGTAACTCATGTTGGCCATAAAGAATTCCGATGTGCGGTCCATAAAACTTGTAAGCCGAGCACGCGAGGAAATCGCAGTCCCAATCGCGCACATCGATCAGTCCGTGTGGTGCGTAGTGGACGGCATCTACAAAGATTTGCGCGCCTAACGAGCGCGCCATTTTCGCGGCACGCCGCACATCGTTGATTGTGCCGAGAGCGTTCGATGCCGCGCCGATCGCTACCAGCTTTGTGCGTCTGCTCAATTGCCGCGAGAAATCGTCCCAATCCAGCTCGCCAGTTTCAGGGATCATTCTCACCATGCGCACCTTCACGCCGCCTTCCTTTTCCAGCGCGTGCCAGGGGGCGATATTCGCGTGGTGATCAAGCTCCGTGACCAGGATCTCGTCATTGCGGCCGTAGCCGCGGCCAAGCGCCCGTGCAAGGTGAAAAGTTAACGTTGTCATGTTCGCGCCAAACGCGATTTCGGTCGGGTTTGCGTTTAGAAAATCAGCCACCACGCTCCGGGCAGAATCGATAATTGCGTCGGTTTCCTCGCTGGTCGGATAAGCCCAGTGTGTATTGGCGTTGTGGTGATACAGATAATCGTTCATTGCCTCCACCACGGCGCGCGGTACCTGAGTGCCACCGGGCCCGTCGAAATAGGCGACGCGATAGCCGTTGTGCGCGCGCGCAAGCGCGGGAAAATGCCGCCGTATTTCTTCGAGCGATATTGTGTCGGCGCCGGATGAGTTTTTGGTCTCTAGTAACACCGCAGTTCGATAACAGAAGAACTGACAAAGTAAAAAGACAAAGGCGTGGACGGGGTTTGACATAACCAGTCGATGCGATAACATCAGATGCATGCGCACTACACTTGATATCGATGATGATGTCCTCCAGGCAGCCAAGGAGCTCGCAACGAAGGAGAAGTCCACCGCGGGTCGAGTTATTTCCCAGCTTGCCCGGCGCACTCTCGCAACCGCGAGCACAACGAAACGAACACGCAATACTGTGCCGGTTCTTCCCCGACGGGGAGACATGATCACACTCGATCACATCCGGAAGTTGATGGAGCAAGAGGACGTCTAGTTTCATGCGAGCGTTGCTCGACATTAATCTCTTGATTGCGCTGCTCGACGCGGATCATGTCTTTCATGAACGTGCCCATGCTTGGTGGGCGGCTAACGCAGATCGCGGCTGGGCGAGTTGTCCCCTGACCGAGAATGGCGTCGTGCGCATTATGTGCAGTCCTGGTTACAGCCGGAAGATTCGTCTTGCCCCCTCGGAATTGATTCGCCGGCTTGCGAGCTTTGCCGCGAACAGTGATCATGAATTCTGGGCGGACGACCTAAGTCTGCGTGACAAGGCGCACTTTGTGGCCGATCGGATTCATGGCAGCCGTCAAGTCACAGAAATTTACTTGCTTGGCCTTGCCGCTTCGCATGCGGCGCGGCTGGTCAGCTTTGATGCGAGCATTCCTGTTTCAGCAGTGCCGCGAGCGAAGTCTCGGAATCTAGTTGTGATTTAGGGCTGATTGCGATCGTAAGGAATGATATTGTCCCATTCGTCGGCGGAAGAGCGCGCGACAAAGGCGACCACTGGTTCAGTGTCGCTCATGTTGAAGACTTCATGCGGCACGCCGGGCTTGATGTAGATGAAATCGCCCGCCTTGTTTTCGATCACTTGTCTTAAGCCAGCTCCGAATTCGTGGCGCACTTTGCCTTCGATGATGTAAAGGATCACCTCGAAACCGACATGAATATGCGCATAGGCAACGCCGCCCGGCGGAATCGTGGCAATATTCGCCGATAGCTTCGTGGTGCCGACATTTTTGCGCGACATCCCTTGCTTGTAATGAATGCCGTTCCAGTCCCGTCGCGCGCCGCCGCCGCGAATGGTCAATATCCCGGCGTGATCTTCAACTACGCTAATGTCGACCTCGGCATTGTCGTCTTTCATACAAGCGGAACCTTATCGGCGGCCGTCGAGTGCCGCTACACAAGATTGGCGATGTACATGTCGCGATCGAACGGCGCGAAATCGTCGAGTTGCTCGCCGGTGCCGACAAAGCGCGTTGGAATTCCAAGCTCATCCTGAATCGGGACGATGATCCCGCCTTTGCCGCTGCCGTCGAGTTTGGTAACGATCAAGCCAGTGAGCGTCAGCGCGCTATGAAATTCACGCGCTTGACTCAGCGCGTTGCCGCCCGTGGTGGCATCGACTACGAGCAACGTCTCATGCGGCGCATCCGGATCGAGTTTGCCGAGAGTGCGCTTTACTTTTTGCAACTCGGCCATGAGATTCGTTTTTGTGTGTTGGCGGCCGGCCGTGTCGCAAAGCAAAAACTCGATCTTGTTCTTTAAGGCAGATTGATACGCGTCGTAACAAAGCGCAGCCGGGTCGGCGCCGTACTGGCCGCGGATCATTTCAACCCCGAGCCTTTTCGCCCAAACATCGAGCTGCTCGATTGCAGCAGCGCGAAAAGTGTCTCCTGCCGCCAGCAGCACGGTGTGTCGATGTTTCTGAAGATAATGTGCCAGTTTCGCAGTCGATGTTGTTTTGCCGGTTCCGTTCACGCCGGCGATCAAGCTCACGGTTGGTTTGCCGTTGGCTCGATGGATTGGCGTCGGACGGGAGGGCAAAATCCGCACGATCTCCGCGCGTACCGCTTTGATCACGTCGCCAATTCCGAGTAAAGCCCAGGCCTCGCGCTCCTGAAGCGTCTTGATAATTCGCATTGTCATCGTCACACCGAGATCGGCCCCGATTAGCGCTTCTTCCAGTTCGTCCCAATCGATTGGCTTGCCCGTGAATTGTTGAGCGAGGGATTGGAGGAAGTTCATTTGCGTGCTGTAGCCGCTTCGCTGTGCGAAGCGCCGCACTGAAGGTGTTTGCACATGCGCGATACGTCGCCCACAGGTCGACGGCTACAATTCTTTCTTCACCGCTTCCCGTGCCGGGCGGTCCAGATCCTTTCGCACACGATCGAGAATCCCGTTCACGAAACGCCCTGATTCCGCGCCGCCGAAAGTTTTTGCCAGCTCGATCGCTTCATTAATCGAAACGACTGGTGGGATATCGTCGCGATGAAGCATCTCGTAGATCGCGAGCCGGAGAACGTTGCGGTCCACTGCGGAAATGCGCCGGAATTCGTAATTCTCGCAATAACGCCGAATGCGTTCGTCGATCTCCGGAAGGTGCGCCACCATTCCTTCAATGAGCGGCTGCGCAAACTCGCGCACACGCGGCTTGGCCGGGCAAAATTCCCAGAAATCGTCGATCTTCTCCGGGCCTTCGCCGCGCTGGAGATCGCGCCAGAAATGATATTGAATTGCCGCTTCGCGGGCTCGGCGACGTTTACCCATAACAATCAGCCTCCTCGAAGGTCCGCCAGCACTCTCGCAATTTCGACCGCAGCTCGCGCAGCTTCGGTACCGCGATTGATCTTGTTTTCGAGACAACGCGCACGCGCTTGCGCTTCGTTATCGAAACTGAGTACCACGTTGATCACCGGTACGCAGTTTTCGATCGCAATGCACTGAAGTGCGTCGGTAACAGAGCGGCTTAGATTTTGTGCATGATTGGTTTCTCCCTGTAAAATCACGCCGCAGGCGATAATCGCGTCAGCGCTTTGCCGTGATGCCACCTCACGCACGACCACTGGTATTTCGAATGCCCCCGGCACGCGATGGACCGAAATCGCTGCCTTCGGTGCCAGGGCTCGCAGTTCTGCCGCAGCATGATCGACGAGGCCATCGACGTATTGCGTATTAAATCGGCTCGCAACGATACAGAACGTGCGTTTCCTCTTATCCGCTCGTGGGCGACTTGGCGCTGCCTTCGACATTTAAAAATGACGAATGACAAATGCCGAATGACGAAATAATGGCGAAACCCGAATGACGAATAATGAATTTCGCATCGTTTTGAACTTCGGCATTCCTTCGAGCTTCGTCATTTACAGCAAATGGCCCAGCTTCGTTCTCTTTGTCTCGAGATATTTGGCATTATGCGGATTTGCCTCGGCGCGGATGGGCACTTGCTCGATCATTTCGAGACCGTATCCCTCGAGGCCGACAACTTTTTTCGGATTGTTTGTCAGAAACCGGAACTGCCGCACGCCGAGGTCGAAAAGAATCTGCGCGCCCAATCCGTAATCGCGCAGGTCGCTGGGATACCCGAGTTTCGCGTTGGCCTCAACAGTATCAAGACCTTCCTCCTGCAACTTGTAAGCGTGGATTTTTGCCGCGAGCCCGATGCCGCGTCCTTCCTGCCGCATGTAAACCAAAACGCCGTTGCCTTCCTCGCCAATTTGCCGGAGCGCGGCATGCAACTGATTCCCACAGTCGCACCGGCGCGAAGCGAAAACGTCGCCGGTAAGGCATTGGCTGTGCACGCGCACCAGCGCGGGCTTGTTTTTCTCGATCCTGCCTTTGACCAATGCGAGGTGGTGTTGCCCGTCGAGTTTCGAGCGATACAAATGCAAATCGAAATCGCCGTAATCAGTCGGCATCTTCACGATTTGCTCCAGCTCCACCAGCTTCTCGCGAACACGCCGGTAGGCTATCAAACTTTGAATCGTGCAAATGCGCAGGCCGTGTTTCTTGTGGAATTCCATTAGCTCGGGCAACCGCGCCATGGTGCCGTCGTCTTGCAAAATCTCGCAAAGCACGCCCGCTGATTGCAGGCCTGCCATTCTCGCCAGATCGACGGCGGCCTCGGTGTGACCCGCGCGCCGCAACACGCCGCCGTCCTTCGCGCGCAGCGGGAATACATGCCCGGGTTGGCTAAGATCTTCCGGCGACGATTTCGGGTTGGCGATCGCCAGGATGGTCGTCGCGCGATCATACGCGCTGATGCCGGTGGTCACGCCGCGCGCCGCGTCCACGGAAACAGTGAAATCGGTCCGATGCTTTTCGCGATTTTGTGTGACCATTCGTTGCAAGCCAAGCTGCTCGGCGCGCTCATTTGAGATGGGCACGCAAATCAAGCCGCGCCCGTGCCTCGCCATGAAATTGACGGCTTCGGGCGTCACTTTCTCCGCTGCCATGACCAGATCGCCTTCGTTCTCGCGATCGGCGTCGTCGGTGACGATCACCATGCGCCCTTTGGCGATGTCGCTGAGGACATCGTCAATTGCATCGAACTGAAATGTTTCTGCTGCTTTTGCAATCATCGCAACAATACCATTACGTCCAGAGCTGGTTTGAGCAACTCTCACTGATATTCTCAGTGCCTGCTCACAACGAAAGCAGGATGTTAACGAGAACCGCTAATTGCGCGACGCATAAAAGCGGAAAATGCTAGAAAGACTTGCCAATGCAGATCATGGATAAATCCGACAAGATCTTCGTCGCCGGACATCGCGGGATGGTCGGCAGCGCGGTCATGCGACGGCTTAAAACACAAGCATTCTCCAACGTTGTGACTCGCGAGCGCGCTCAGCTTGATCTCACGAATGAATCTGCGGTTGCGAAATTTTTTGAACAAGAACGGCCGCACATCGTCCTTGCTGCGGCCGCAAAAGTTGGCGGGATCAAAGCGAATAACGATTATCCCGTCGAATTTCTCGTCGAGAATTTGCGGATTCAGAACAACGTCATCCGCTCGGCGTACGAGAACGGTGTGCGCAAACTGCTCTTTCTTGGGAGTTCCTGCATTTATCCAAAGTTCGCGCCGCAACCGATCCTGGAAAGCACGTTGCTCAGCGGGCCGCTGGAACCGACGAATGAAGCTTACGCAATTGCGAAGATTGCCGGCATCAAGCTTTGCCAGGCATTTTCTCGCGAATACGGAGCGAACTTTATCTCGGCGATGCCGACGAATCTCTACGGGCCGAACGACAATTTCGATCTGGAGACTTCACACGTCCTGGCCGCGCTATTGCGCAAGGCGCACGAAGCCAAAACGCGAAACGATCGCAAGCTGGTGGTGTGGGGAACGGGAAAACCGCGCCGCGAATTTTTGCATGTGGACGATCTTGCCGCTGCATGTCTTTTGCTTTTGGAGAAATATGACTCGCCAGAGATCATCAACGTCGGTTGTGGCGAAGACATCTCCATTGGTGAGCTTGCGGAATTGATCTGCCAAGTTGTCGGTTTCGATGGCCAACTCGCCTGGGACACGACCAAACCGGACGGCACGCCGCGCAAGCTTTTGGACGTCTCGAAGATTCGCGCGCTTGGTTGGAGACCGGCGATCACGCTGCAGGACGGCATAAAGGCAACGTACGATTGGTTTGTCGCAAACTTCGCGCAGTGATCCGTCGCGTACGTGGCATAAGACTGATGTTGGGTTGACCACGAATCTTTCCGGCGTTGACCCCGAAAGCTTTCGGGGTTGACTGCTCTTAAGGGATGAAAAATTTGCGCATAGGCGTTGTTGGGGTTGGTCATATCGGAAGCAATCACGCGCGACTGTATGCGGAGACTCCGTCCGCTGAGTTCACTGCCGTGTATGATGTGGATCCGATTACGAATCGCACTATTGCAACCAAATTCGGCGCGACCGCCGCCAAGTCGCTCGATGAATTCATTGGGATGGTTGATGCGGCTTCCGTAGCAACGCCCACCAACACGCACTACACAATTGCGCGCGCTCTGCTTGCGAAGGACAAGCATGTGCTGGTCGAGAAGCCGATCACTGATAACACTGTGCACGCCGCCGAGCTCGCAGACTTGGCCGCGCGTAACAGCGTGATCCTGCAGGTCGGCCATGTGGAACGTTTCAACCCGGTCCTGGACGCTTTTGAAAAACATCTGACGCATCCGCGGTTCATCGAAGCGCACCGGCTCAGGCCTTACTCGGAGCGTGGCACCGACATTGGTGTCGTTCTCGATTTAATGATCCATGATCTGGAAGTCATCTTGCATTTCGTGCGCTCACCCCTGTGGAGTATTGATGCGGTGGGCGTGCCAGCGGATGCGCAAGATTCGCATTTTCCAGGAAGACGCGTACCTATCCCTCGATTATCAAAATCAAAGCGGCGAAATCTATCGGCGCGTTGGAAGACAGATTTGGCGTGACAGAGTCAGCGTTGAACACGAAGAACCACTGAAGCTTCAGCTCACGTCATTTATCGAATGCGCTAACACGGGACGTCAGCCGCGCGTTTCGGGTTCTCAAGCGACGGCGGCCCTGGAGTTGGCAGTCAAAATCACGAAGCAAATCGCGTCGAGTGCGTAGAATGGCCTGCTCGCCCGCTCGCTATAGCCACCGCCCTGTGGGCGGTCCCTTTTTGGGGCAGCTTCGACGGGCCACAGGCCCGTGGCTACAACCAGAATGGAATCCATGACCATCTACTTCGTCGCCGGCGAAGTGAGCGCCGACAATCACGGCGCCGCGTTGATGCGTTCCCTGCGTCAATTGGAGCCCGAGCTGAAGTTCATCGGGCGCGGCGGCCCGCAAATGCGGCAGATCGCAGGCGCGCAATTTAAAAACTGGATCGGCGACGCAGCCGTGCTCGGCTTGTGGGAGGTGCTCAGGAAGTATGGTTATTTCCGAGAGCAATTTCGCAGAACGCTCAAAGAAATTCAGCAGAGCAAAGCGAACGCTGTCGTGTTGATCGATTATCCGGGATTCAACTTGCGGTTAGCTCATGCCCTGCAAAGGCAATCGCCGCAGCAGAAGGTAATTTACTATATCAGCCCGCAGGTGTGGGCTTGGAACCCAGGACGCGTCAAAAGAATGGCGCGCTCTGTCGATCTGGTGCTCTGCATCTTTCCGTTTGAGGCCGATCTCTACAATAAATCTGGCATGCGCGCCGTATTCGTTGGTCATCCGATGATGGAAAGATTGCAGGCACGGAAGAGCGATCTTCAGCGCGATCCAAATTTGATCGGGCTTTTCCCGGGCAGTCGCTCGCGTGAAGTGCGGAAAATCTTTCCGATAATGATCGAAACAGCGCGCCTGCTCTTGCAAGCCAGGCCTGGGTTGCACTTTCAAGTCGCGGCGGCGTCTGAGCAACTGGCGCGCGAAATGAACAGAACGCTAACCCCTCACCTTGGTCCTCTCCCCTTCAGAAGAGGAGAGGCGAAACTGGGAGCAGGGCCTAACGAATCGCAAAATGTGACGCCTCTTCCCTTGGCGAGGGGAGAGGGGGGGGTGAGGGGTGCCACATCGCAAAATCACCACGCCATTGAAATTAAAATCGGTGAGACAGCACAGATCATGCAGCACGCATGGGCGGGAATTGTTGCCTCGGGAAGCGCCACGCTGGAGGCTGCTTTTTTCCAAATGCCGTTTGTGCTGGTTTACAAGGTGGCGTGGCCGACGTACCTGGCAGCCCGCGCGGTGGTGAACGTGAATTATCTTGGCATGCCTAACTTGCTTGCAGACAAACAAGTCGTTCCGGAATTTATTCAGCAACAGGCAAGACCGGGCGCGATTGCCAGAGCGATGGGGCCGTTGGTCGAAGATGTACAAGCACGCCAGCAAATGATTTCCGCATTTGACGCGATCATCAGCAGACTGGGCGGCGGTGGTGCCAGCGAAAGAGCGGCGCAAGCGATCCTCGAAGAACTCAACGAAAGGCAATCTCCAAGTCGCCCCGGCGGACTGTCCCGAACTGTCGGGACTTGAATGACGCGATGAAAATTTGGGATATTTCACGAACGCTTTCAGATGACCTCGCGGAGTGGCCCGGCGACGAGCCGTTTCATTACCGATTGACAAGAGAGCTGGCGAAGGGCCAGAGCGTGAATCTGGGCGCGGTCACAATGAGCGTACACAACGGCACGCACGCCGATGCCCGATTCCATTTTGATAAAAAAGGCGAATCGGTCGACAAAGCGCCGCTCGACATTTACCTCGGTCGCGCAACCGTGGTCGATCTCGCGCAAACATTTTTCCGCTCGAAGGAAAAATACCTGATCACTACCGAAGATCTTAAACCGCATGCCGAAGAAATTGCAGCCACCTCGCGGCTTCTGGTGAAGACTGGTCGATGGAGCGACTCCACAATTTTTCCAAATCAAATTCCCGTGATTGCAGCCGATGTCCCGGCGTGGCTGCAGAAAAATGGCGTCAAGCTCCTGGGATTGGACCTGCCCTCAATGGATGAGATCGATTCGAAATCGCTGCAGAATCATCACGCGCTGGCACGCGCTGGCATCGCCATCATTGAGTCGCTAGACCTGAGGGAAGTCGCTGCCGGTATTTACAATCTCGCGGCGCTGCCTCTGAAGATCGCCGGAGGCGATGGCGCGCCGATGCGCGCGATCCTGTGGCGCGAGTAAAACCACATGATTGTCATTCCGAGCGAAGCGCAGCGTAGTCGAGGAATCTCTCGAGTCTAACAATTAGAGATGTCTCGACTGCGCTCGACATGACAAAAATCCTGCTCGAAGATCGGCGTACTCTTTGGTTTGTCGCCGGCTTAACGATACTGCTTTTCGCGGTCGCGAATTTGCCATGGCAGCTCGACGATTACGATCAGGCCAAGCAGGCGTTTACTTCCTTTCAGATGATCAAGGAGGGTCGCTGGTTTTATCAGCAGAC
>QHMS01000018.1 GCA_003217895.1 Verrucomicrobiota bacterium | reverse complement strand
TAAAAGCGCGCGATCGCTAACCAAACTTCGTAAAACTGCCGCGGGTGCGGGAAAGTACGGCAATGGAAACAGCCGCAGACCCGATGTGACAATGTCCCAAACACCAATTGACAGAATTACCGCAGTAAAAATCGGCCACATGTGCCGCATCCATTGCCGCAATGCCGGCCAGAAACTTTGCGCGATTGCGAGAACGATTGAGACGCCGAGAATTTCCCAAAACAGCAGCATGTAAGAATGCGTCTCGAGCGGCGGCGAGTTTCTCGAAATCAACAAGTGAATTCCGAACGTAATTAAACTGGCGACCGGAACAGCAAGCTGCATCGGCCAGGGCAGTGTCGACCCGTTCTTGGTGAGGCCGGCAGTGTTGCTCATACAAATCGTTTCATAGAGGTCTTTTTGATCCCGTAGTCGCGGTAGAAGAATCTCAGACCATTTCGGGCCCGCATCGGCGCCGGAATAGACAGAGATGTTTCGCTCCGCTCAACATGACAACGTCATTTATTAGTTGGATTGCGGCCGTGTTCGTCGAAAATCTAGCGGAACCAGCGTTGAAGGTTTGCTTATTTCTGCTCAGCTATTGTATCTTTCCGAAGGCACGGTGCGTCAGGGTCGGCGAGATTTGGCGCATCCTGATCGGGTTGATCGAACATTTTTCTACGGCAACACGAATCTCCTCTGTCTTTTTGGATCAACTCCGCGATGAGCCGGATATCTTCGTCCGGTGAGACTTGGCCTCCAGCGACTTTTTCTACTTCCAGTGTTTTGATCCACTCGTCCGTCACTCCGGGAAGATGCATGAAGGCGCGTTTGGCCAGCGCTTCGGTGTTGGTTTCCGGAGAAAGCATCTTGGCGACCTTCATTTCCCGGCCAGCGGTATGTACTGATTCCTCGGCTAACTGGACACTTGGTATATAACGCAAACGCGCGAGCGCGGCGGTATTCAGTTCAGGCGTTGAGGCGAGATATTTTTTCTCCACTGCCATCACTGCCGCAGCTCGAGGATTCGTTTCCACCCACTTCGCACCTTTTAGCAAAGCACGCGTTGCTCGCGCCGCAGTATCGGGATTCGCGTCCACCCATTTGCCATTCGCGATGACCTCGCAGCAATACTCATCCTTGTACGGCGCATCCATGATCTGATCCGCAATATTTCTCACCTTACCCTCCGCGATCAGCAAGCTGCCGATCGGTTCGGCGTCAGCGACTGCGTCCACTTCCCCTTTGTCGATTGCCAGGCCCAGTTCGCCTGCGGGATAGACTTTCCAAGTGATGTCTTTGCCGGCATCAATCCCGTGAGTTCCAAAAACCCGGTTCGCGAACACGAACGGCGGCGTGCCCATCCCCGGCACGCCAATGCGCGTGCCTTTTAGATCCCCAATCGTGTGAATATTTGTTTTCACACCCGCTTGGACGCGAAGACATCCGCGGTGGATTCCGGCCAGAAACCTCACATCCAAACCTTGCTCAATTGGCTTAAGAAAATACATCACCAAGTGATGCGTGATGTCGTAGCTGCCCAGCGCGAGCGCATCTTTGTAAGTGGCCCAATTGCACCTTACCAATTCAGGCTCGAGTCCTTCCTCTTTGAAGAAGCCCTTCTCATAAGCGACGTAAATCGGGGCTTCGCACGTGAGACCAATATAACCGACGCGGACTTTGTTCGAATTCCGAGCGGTGGACGTGGAGTTTTTATTACAGCCTGCCGCCATCAGAACACTCAATGAAATGGCGATCATGAATCGCTGTAGCCACGGTCCTGTGGGCCGTCCTCCGTGAGGGCCATCCTTGCGACAGACCGGCCACAGGATGGTGGCTACAACATTTACGACGTGGCTTCTCGAAGTCATTTGCGTCATTCAAAGGTTTTGTAAATAGCCTGATAAGTTTTGCCTATGGAAGCAGAACCTCGGTGCGCAATCAACCCCGAACGTTTTCGGGGTCAAGCTCCTGATTGCATTTGGCGGGCTCACCGACCAATATTCTCTCTCCCATGCCGGAGCTTTTGGACATTCGCCACCTCCGCTATTTTCTCGCGGTTGCCGAAGCGGGAAGCTTTAGCCGCGCGGCTGACCGGCTCGGAATTTCCCAACCGAGTGTTTCGCAACAAATGCGGGACCTGGAAGCCGGCCTTCGCGTGCCTCTGTTTCAGCGACGTGGAAAGCGGATTCTGCTTACCCCGCGGGGTCTGATCTTCCAGGAGCACGCCCGGGCGCTCCTTCATCAGTTGGAGAATTTTCTCCAGGAACTCAACAGTGAACCCGGAGAATTGCGCGGAGAACTGCGGCTGGGTGTTATCCCGGTACTAAATGTGCCGCTCGTGCCGCAACTCCTCGGCGCTTTTGTCGCCGATCATCCGGCGATCAGCGTCACGGTTGAAGAAATCTCCTCCACTGAGATTGAGACCGCAGTGGAAGAAGGCCGGATGGATGTCGGCCTGGGTTTTCTGACCCGCCACTCGCCGAACCTGCGTTACGAGCGTCTTTGCACGGATGAATTCGCGTTGATCGTAGCCCAGAACCACCTGTGGGCGAACCGGCGGCTAGTTGATTTTTCAGAATTGCACCAGCAACGCCTGCTTCAATTGCCCGACAGCTTTGTAATGCGCCGAATGTCGGACGAAATTTGTCGAAAGCATAAGGTCCGTCCCCATGTGATTGCCGAGATCAACGCGATTGAAACTCTGCTTCGCTCGCTCGGTCCGTCGCAAGCCGCCACGTTGATGCCAAAGATCGCATTGCGCGGCCGGGAAAATCTGAAATTGAGGGCGGTTCGCTTAAACGGCAAAAATCTTGGCGTGGATATCGGTCTGTTGCGGCTGGTTGACTCGGCAGCAAACACCGCGGTCGCCGCATTCACAAGTCTCGCCAAGGCGGCGGTTCCAAAAATGATCAAACGTTAAACTAAAACCTTGTAATCCTTGTGCACACGAAACTTGCCGCCTTCGCCATCGTGATAACACTGGCCAGTAGCGCGTTTGGCCAACAGAAACCTAAAGCGACTCCGCGCGACAGCGGCGGCGATTTACTTTGGAAAAAGCTGGAGACGCGCGTTGAGGAAATCGCTGGCCGACTCGATGGCGTCATGGGCGCGGCCATTCTCGATCTAACGGATGGCCGAATTCTCTTGCGCAATGCCGATCGCGTATTTCCAACCGCGAGCTCAATCAAAATCGCGGTCCTGCTGGAATTGTATCGTCAGGATCAGGAGACGCGCGCAGGAGCGAAAGGCAAAGCAAAGCTGGATGACATTTACACATTCGATCCCAAAGATCTCGTCGAAGACAGCCAGATCATGGCTGGTCTTACCGCGGGTGTAACGCGGGTTACCAACCGCGACCTGGCTCAATTCATGGTCGCTGTGAGTGACAATGCTGCGACGAACGTTCTGATCGATCATGTTGGAATGCAGAACGTAAACGCGACCCTGCGGAGCCTTGGCCTGACGAAAACAATGTTGCGTCGGAAAATGATCGACATCGCCGCCGCTCGACGCGGCGATGAGAACGTTGCCACGGCGCAGGAATTGGCGCGGCTGTTGGAAATGATCTACAAAGGCAAAGCGTTGAACCAGGAACTCACTGGCGATCTCATCAAGCAATTGAAGACTTTGAAGAAGGACAGCTATCTATCGTACGAATTACCGGCGGACGTAGAACTTGCCGATAAGCCCGGAACTCTCGATGGCGTGCGGACGGATTCAGGAATCGTGTTCGCCAGGAATCGTCCGTTCGCGATAAGTGTAATGACTGCTTACGACCGCGACGAAAAAGCCGCCGAGCGCACTATTAGCGAAGTCGCGCTCGAAGCGTACCGCTACTTCGATATGCGCGGCAAGACCTCCGATTACGGCCGCATTCTGCCGCTAGTCGAAAAGCCGTAAGCGGAACGTGTGCACCGTCGCTACAGCAATTGATAAGGATCGACGTCCACTGTGACGGTGACGTCTTCGGGGAAGGGTAGTTTGTCGAGGGTTTCGCGGACGAGGCGGCTCAGGCGCATGATGGCTTCGCCCCGGATCAGGATGTGAAATCGGAATTGGCCTTGTAATTTTTCCAGCGGCGCGGGTGTTGCGTCGCCCAGAATAAATTCTTTGGGAAGCGCTTCTTTCAGTCGGCGCTTTAAAGTTTCGGCTGAAAGTTTTGCGCGACCTTCGTGCACGGAACGGACGGTGATCAGGATCGCGTGTTTGAAGGGCGGAAAATCGCAGCGCTCGCGGAATTCGAGTTCCTGTTGGAAATAGCCGGCGAAATCGTGGTGACGCGCGAACTGAATCGACGGACTGAATGGCGTGTAAGTTTGCACGAAAACTTCGCCCGGCGTTTCGCCGCGTCCAGCGCGTCCGGCGACCTGGGTGAGAAGCTGAAAGGTGCGTTCGCCTGCGCGGAAATCTGGCAGATGCAACGCGAGATCGGCGTTGATGATTCCGACCAGCGTCACGTTCGGAAAATGCAGACCTTTGGCGATCATTTGCGTGCCGACGAGGATGTCGATCTTGCCGGTGCGAAAATTTCGCAACGTTTCGCGATATGCTTCCTTGCGCGTCATTGAGTCGGCGTCCATGCGACGGACGACTGCTTTCGGAAAAATCTGCGCCACGGTTGATTCCACTTTCTCGGTGCCGTAGCCGTAATAAATCAGCGCATCGTGTCCGCATGCCGGGCACTTCTTCGGCACTGCGGCGGTATGCCCGCACAAATGACAGCTCAATCGTCCTGCAACTGCGGGATGGCGGTGAAACGTGAGCGTGACACTGCAATTGGGACAGTTGCGCGCTTCACCGCAATTGCTGCACAGCAGGGACGTGGAAAATCCACGCCGATTCAAAAACAAGATCGTTTGCTCGCGCTTTTCCAGACGATCGGCAATTGCCTGCGACAACTTTTCGGACAGGATAGCGGCTTTCTTTTCCTTTCGGCGTTCCTGCCGCAAATCGATGATGCGCATGAGCGGCATCTGTTTTTCATCTATGCGCTGAGTGAGCGTAACGAGCCGGTACTTCCCGATCGTGGCGTTGTGATAGCTTTCAAGCGACGGCGTGGCGCTTCCCAGAACGACCGCGCATTTCTCGATCTTCGCCCGCACAACTGCCACATCGCGCGCTTGATACCGGGGCGCTTCCTCTTGCTTATAGGTTGTCTCGTGTTCTTCATCGACCACGATGAGCCCAAGATTTTTTAACGGCGCGAAGATCGCGCTGCGCGCGCCGATCACAATGTGCGCGCGATCCGAATGAATTTTGTGCCATTCATCATGGCGTTCGCCCTCGGATAGATGACTGTGCAACACGGCGACCGCGTCCTGCACGTCGGCAAACCGGCTTTTGAAGCGCTCGACAGTCTGAGGCGTGAGGGAAATTTCCGGGACGAGAACGATCGCAGTGCGCCCGCGATCGAGCGCAGCTTGAATAGCTTGCAAATAAATTTCCGTTTTGCCGGAACCCGTAACGCCGTAGAGCAAAATCGGACGCGCGTTCTCGGGCGAATGGAGCGCTCGCGTGATTTCATTCAGGGCGCGCGTTTGCTCCTCGTTTAGAATTAGATTCGATGTTGCGATGAATTGCTCGTCAGCGTGCGGATCGCGAACAACAGCTTCCTCGCGTAGCTCCACCAGACCGCGTTTAACCAGCGCACGAAGCGTCTGGTTATCGAGCGATGTCTCCCGCAGGAGCTGCGCCGCGCGCATGGGCGCTTCCAATCGCGAGATTGACTCCAGTAGCTCCGCCTGGCGCGGGGCGCGCTTTCGCAGTTTCTCGAGTTCGTCGGTATCGAGCTTGCGCGCGGGCTGTACGAACAACTGTTTTTTCCATCCGACTTCCGCACGCCGGATTACTTGGGGCAGCATGCTGCGCATGACAGTTTCGATCGGGCAGCAATAATAGGGGCCGATCCATCTCGCCAGTTCGAGCAATTGCTCACTCAAGACTGGCGCTTCGCCGATTATTGCTTCGATGGGCCGGATACCCTTCGCTTCGCTCTCTTCCGGGACGGCGACCACCGTCGCCAGCACGGATTTGTCGCGAAACGGCACACGCACGCGTGAACCGACTCCGACTCGTTGGGCCAAACTTTCCGGCACCGAATAATCGAGCTCGCGATGGATCGCACGATCAACAATGACGCGAACATAATTGGCCTTTGCCACGTCCTGCTCGCAACTCGTGCTCGTAATCGTAATCGGCTATTGTAGCACGAACTGAATGATCCGATTCTTCTTCAAACTGGTTCTCTGTGTGCTGCTGGCACTGGCTGCAGGGTTTGCTTATCTCGGCGTGCGGTCGGGAGATCCGGTTTATACGTTTTACGAATGGATGAGCCCGGCGCGGTTTCAACAATATGATCCCTTGATTCGCGGGGTCGCGGTAAAACATCATCTCGATCCCATGCTGGTGAAAGCGGTCGTTTGGCGCGAGAGTCGCTTCGATCCGGGAAAACATGGCGGCCATGGTGAACGCGGCCTCATGCAAGTAACTGAAAAAGCGGCTAACGAATGGGCGCGTGAAAGTAAGATCGCCGGATTTCAGGCGGAACAGCTTTTTGATCCGAAAACGAATCTGGAGGCGGGCAGTTGGTATTTGCATCGCGCGCTCGAACATTGGCAACACCAGGCCGATCCGCTCCCTTTTGCGCTGGCAGAGTACAACGCCGGCGCCAGTCGCGCCCTGCGATGGAGCGGTGGAAACGATGTCGCCGATATACCCGTGAAGAAGTTCCTCAAAAATATCGATTTTCCCGGAACGCGGAAATACGTCGAGTCCATTATCGATCGCTACCAATTCTATCAACGCCGTGGCAGAATGTGACGATAATTGGCGGCAGTGAGCGAATATTTCCGTCCACATTTTCCATTTGCACGGTAAAAATTGCGCAGTAAACTGGCGAACTTTTCCGGACGAAAGTATGCGACGACGACGTTTCCCCCTGGAGGGTTTCATCATTTTTGTTGGCTTGGCTCTCGGGCTCTCTGCATTCGCCGGTGACAACACCTTGCCCGAGCAAAACATCGTTTCCCGTGCACGTTTCCAACCCGGTGTCGGAAAGCACGAGGCGCATGTGCGGCCGCAAAACGTGCTAGATTTTGCGAACTCGGCTGAAGTTAGCTCGCAAATTGAAACTGTTTCGTCGGCGCCGCCGACGCGCAGCAGCTTTATGGCCACGTGGAACAGCGTAAGCGGCGCTAAGGGCTATCTGCTTGATGTTTCCACGAGTAGTTCGTTCGACAGTTATCTGGACGGGTACGAGAACCTGGACGTGGGCAACGTCAATGGTCGAGCCGTAACCGGGCTCAAGTCAGGGACAACCTACTTCTATCGGGTGCGCACTTATGATGCGGCGGCTGCGAGCGGCTATTCAGACGTGATGGCGGCTGCGACAGAGCCCACCACCGGATTGATCATTCACGCGACGTTCGACAGCTCCATTACGGGCAGCCCAAATGCGGAGGCGATCGAGGCGATGATTAACCGCGCGATTGGAATCTATGAGTCGCTGTTTAGCGATCCAGTCACGATCCAGATCTTGTTCCGCTACGCCACTACTTCGCCAGACGGCACCCCTTTACCGCCCCATACTCTCGCAGAGAGTAATTACGTTTTTTACAGGGTTCCTTGGAATGATTTTATCAGCGCCTTGAGGGCAGACGCAACAACCAACAACGACACTACCGCGAATGCCACTCTGCCAGCGAGCCCATTATCCACAAATCTCGTCCCGTCCAGCGCGAACGGGCGAGCAGTGGGATTGGACACGCCACCGGCGATGTTCGCAAACGGTATGGTAGGCAACGGCGGACCCTATGATGGAATCGTCACGCTTAACTCCGCTGAACCGTATCAGTTCAGCCGGCCGCTGAGCGGAGGTAACTTCGACGCGCAGAGCGGGACTGAGCATGAGATCGATGAGGTCATAGGTCTTGGATCGCACATAAACACCACCGGCAACGATCTTCGCCCGCAGGATTTGTTCAGCTGGTCATCATCTGGCGTTAGAAATATCAGCTCTTCAGGCGCGCGCTACTTTTCGATCAACCGCGGTGTGACCGATATTGTCGATTTCAGTCAGGATCCACAGGGCGATTTTGGTGATTGGCTCAGCGACCCATGTCCGCAAAACCATCCGTATGTGCAGAATGCATTTGGTTGCCCCGGCCAATATTCCGATGTCTCGGCGACATCGCCCGAAGGGATCAACCTCGATGTCATCGGTTACAACCTGGCGAGTACGGTCGTAAGTACCAACTCGGCCAGTTACGTGACAAGTTCTTCAGCCACACTCAACGGCACAATTAATCCTAACGGGCTAACCACAAGCGTGCATTTTGAGTACGGAACCACGAGTAGCTACGGCCTCAGCACGGCCAGTCACAATTACACCGGGCATAGCACGCAAAACACCAGCGCTAACATCACAGGGCTAACTGCAAATACGACGTATCATTTCCGGGTCGTGGCAATCAACAGCGGCGGGACGAGATACGGCAGCGACCGCACTTTTGTCACACCCTCTCCGACTGGTGCCCCCGGCCTTGTCACGAATGCGGCAACGAATGTCGCCAGTTTTTCCGCCACACTAAACGGCTCGGTTTATCCGCATGGACTGACCACCACCGTGTATTTTCAATATGGCACGACAACTAACTACGGGTTCACGACCTCTCTTCAGACTAAGACCGGCAATACGTACCAGAACGTGAGTGCGAACATCAGCGGCTTAGCTGCGAGCACGACCTATCATTTCCGGATCGTAGCTACGAACAGCGCAGGCACCACTTACGGTGCGGATCGGACCTTTACTACGCTGAGCGCAACCGGACGGCCGGTCGTCACGACTAATCCGGCAACCTTAATCGCGAGCCATTCAGCCACGCTCAACGGCACGGTCGATCCCCACGGATTCACCACGAGTGTTTATTTTCAATATGGCACGACGACTGGCTACGGGCTCACCACCTCTCTCCGGACCAGGACGGGCAACACGTACCAGAACGTGAATGCGAGTGTCAGCGGCTTAGCTGCGAGCACCAGATATCATTTCCGGATCGTAGCTACGAACAGCGCCGGCACCACCCACGGCAGCGACAAAACATTTACGACACCTTAGCAAAACGGGCTTCCACTCACCGCCCGAAAGGGGCGGCTCGCCATTTGGAGAACGGCATATCATCCCCATGAGACGGATTTCCAAGATTTTTCAAAAAAGTCTTGACGCAATTTCGCGTTTTGCGGCAAAAGGGGTATTCTTTCGAGGATGTGTGCACCCCGTGTGCACTCGTGCAGGGTGAAAAAACAAATTAATCCTTCCTTTAACGCGCACTTTCTCTGGAGCGCGCTCATTCTGCTTTCACTTGTCGCCATTTGCGCGATACGACGCCCGTAGCTTTTTCCTGATGATACCCAAACGCACTCCCCAATCTGGTTTCTTTAGTCCGCGTTTTTTAACTGGCTTTGCTTTTTGTGCAATCGGTGTGTTCCTGGCCATGCTGGTCTTCGCGCGCCCAAATAAACCGGTTGGACAGCAAACTCACTCTTTTGCGCAGCAAGACATTCCGACGTTCAACGCCGTGGCGCTTCCTGCGCCAAAGGACGCAATTACGTCGAAGGGCACAACCAGGCCCGTCGAGGGCGATTATCTTATCGACATGGCTGCGCTGGATATTCATCCGGCTGCCGCGCCGCTGCCGATTCGCGCCTTAGCAGTTGGCAATGCTGGCAGCCCGGAAGGCGCGGCGATGGGCACCGGGAAAGCTTTCATGGGTATTACCCACGAGGTCGCTAACGCGAGTACAACTGCCGCCTTTGGCATACTCACCTCTGGCTGGATCGCAGGAGAGAGCGTGCAGGTTTACCTCAATGGGGTTCTTGCAACAACATTGGCCGCCAATGCGGAAGGCGTCCTTGCCGTCGGGATAAGCACGGGCGCGGGCTTCGGCTATGTCACTGCCGAGGAGATTGGCTTGACCAGCGGAAAGGACACCGGCGGAGTCGTGCAGATCGCTAATACGAGCCCGTATTTGCCGGGTGTCACGGGCGCGCCTCACGCCATCAACACCACCCCTGGCACGGCTCACTTCTACCTTTACGGCTTTCAATATCCGGTCAGCAGCAGTGTGCCGCTCTACCGCAATGGAGTCCTTCAAACGACCGTTCTGACAAATGGCTCGGGGCGGTTCTTTGTAACTTACAGCCCCGCGAAAAACGGGGACACGTCCGCCGTTTACAGCGCCGATACAGTGAACCCGTCAGGGGGAGTTACGGCTGGGGTGAGTCTCGAAGAGCGGGCCGATGCCGGTACGCCGCCGGTGGGAGATCAGAACGCAGCCTGGGTGTTCTTCGATCACGCGACGCTCAATTCCGGGACCGGCGGGGACGCAGTTGTCGTGGGTAAGGGCTTTGAACCCGGTGAAACTGTTACCTTCTCCGGCTGTGTTTCCACGACTGTGACGGCCGACGCCGAAGGCGCTGTAGCGGGCGTTCTTAGCTTTGGCGCGGGCGCGGGCGTCTCCCAGTGCGTGCTGACGGGTGAGACCAGTGGACGCGTTGCACGCGGTACTATCCTTCTGGACCCGGATGTCAGCAACCTTCGCGGGCTTAGGTCCTTTCCTCCTTCTGTGACTAGAGCGCCTGCGCCCGGAAACATGATCCCTATCCTGGCGACAAAGCTGCCGGCAAATGCAGCAGGCGCTTCGACGCCTACACCGACGCCTACACCGACCTGCCCCCTGCCGCAGGCCTACAACTACACGGTGACTACAGGCTCGTATCTGGCCGGCACCACCAACGCGGGCGTCAACTGCAATGACTGCTCAACCCCCGTCCCATTCCCATTCCCGGTCAAGATTTATGACACCAATTACACCAGCGCCATGGCCGGCTCGAACGGTGAACTGGCATTCGGTACCGATTTCTCGAGCGCCCTCATTACCTGTATGCCTGTGGACTCAGCTACCTATACCATAGGCCCCTTCTGGGTGGACCAATATCCGGTCACGAGCAGCTGCCCCGCCTGCGGCGTGTTCTACGGGACCTTCGGCACCGCTCCTAACCGGACGTTCGTCATCGAATGGCGCAACGCCTACTTTAGTTTCCCCTTACCTACGACTCCTACGCTCAAGTACGAGGTGATATTCAACGAGGCTACCGCCCTCACGGGTAGGTTCGATGTTTCTTACAACCTGGTGAGCAGCCACTCAGGAGGGACGGATAGCGCCCTGACAGTGGGAGTGCAGAAGGACACGACAAACTTCACGGAGGTAGGGTGTGATCCCACCGGCACCAACCCACCAGCTGGTGTGACGACGGGCGCATACTTCATCTATACCTTGGCCTGCCCAACGCCCACGCCAACACCTACATGCAACTATACCACGACGACTGGGACGGGCGCGATTGTTCCTGGAACCACAGATACCGGAATTTGCAGTTTACCGGCAACTCGTTTTACGGGGGCACAAGTTGTCCCTTGCCGGATCCCAATCTGGGCGAGGCTATTCTACCGTATCAGGACGACCTGAGGACCGATGCAGCGCCCGACTGCTCGGCTTTCGCCAGCGGCTGCGGCATCTTCACCTCGGTCACCGGCACCGCGCCCAACCGGCAGTTTAACATTGAATGGCGCGCGGCTTATTTTGACAGAAGTGGCACGGCCAACTTTGAAGTGGTCCTCTATGAGGGCCAAAGCAGCTTCTTTGACGTCTTCTATGGGATGACTGCCGACAATGGTAGCTCGGAAGACAGCGGCGTGCAGCGAAGCGCCACCGGTCCGGCCACGACGTTCTCGTGTCTGGCGCCATCCCTTACGAATGAGTTGAAAGTCACTTATACCTGTGCTGGGTGCGCGCCGAACGATTATACGATTACCACCACTGCCGGCACCGTCGTGCCCGGCACCCTCGATACTGGCAATCACACCGACGATGGCACAACCTTTATCAGTTTGCCCTTCCCGGTCACCTTTTACGATCAGACTTTCATTTCGGCCAACGTCTCGTCCAACGGCAACCTGCAATTTACAAGTAACAACGAAATGGATTTCAGTAACGATTGCCTGCCCACCGTCAACCTGAACAACCTGCTTGCTCCATACTGGGACGACCTCTACACGGCAGACACTGGTCAGGGCATATTCACCTCCGTAACAGGCACAGCACCCAATCGCATCTTCAATATTGAGTGGCGCGCTAATCTCTGTTGCTCCAATGGAGTGCCTCTAGACTTCGAGATCCGTCTGCACGAAAACTCACCGAACTTCGAATTCGTATATGGCTTCCTGACTGAAAACGATGGCTTCGGCGCTACCGTAGGCGCGCAGCGCGACACCGGCTCGCACTTCACGCAGTATGAGTGCAACACGGGCGGGCTGATGGACGGTTTGCAACTAAACTTCATCCTCGCCAGCTGTCCATCGCCTACGCCGACTCCAACAGCGACCGCAACGGCTACAGCTACGGCAACATCAAGTCCAACACCTACGGCTACATCTACAGCAACGCCTACCGCCACGCGAACACCGACGCCGACAGCCACGGATACAGCGACATTTACTCCTACAACTACGGCGACTGCCACGCCGAC
>QHMS01000292.1 GCA_003217895.1 Verrucomicrobiota bacterium | reverse complement strand
CACGGGCACCAATCATCTCGGTTTTCGCTGCGTGAAATCAGCATCGCAAATGGCGAGAAGGTGAGGATTACCGGCTGCTTACTAAATCACGGACACGTCCGTTTTTGCTTCCATCCATATCGGTTTGCTGTATGACAGTTTCAATTCACAGCAACGCCAACGAAACAAAACATGAAAATCCAAAAACCTAATTCGAACAGTGTCATAATCTTCGCTGCCGTGGCTACAGCGCTATTTATTACAGGCTGTGCCCAGATGCAGTCAGCGAACACAACATCGCTGCTCTCTGCTGCCGGCTTCCGCGCGCGTACGCCGCAAACGCCGACGCAGCAGCAAATCTATGCTGCCCTGCCGCCTTACCAAGTCGAGCGGGCTATCGTGAAAGGGAAAGGAGTCTTCTACGTCTATAAAGACGAGAAAGCAGGTCTTGCCTACATCGGTCGCGAACAGGAATATCAGCGCTACCAGCAGCTCGCTGTTGGGCAGCAAATAGCGCAGGACCAGTACATGGCAGCGGAACTGGAGCGCGACGCTGCCTGGCGTTGGTACGGAGCGTGGAGACCAACCATTTGGTGGTGAACCACCGGACAATTTCAACAGAGGCTAACCGAGGCACAGCAAACGAAATTCGGCTTAGGCAGCAGAAATCCGAACAAGAGCAAACAGACATAACAGAGAAATCCTCCCTGATTCACGGTAGCTTCAGTGCGAAGGTGACTGTTTTCCTGTTATCTCCCGTGAAAGAAGAGTGAAACTTCCGCCTGACGTTGAGTTCCACGAAGACATCCGTCTGCTCGTCTATCGACCGCGCGGTGTGATTGACGAAGCGGCTGTTAAGAAACTTGTATCCGTTATCGAAGATCTCGAAGCCAAGTTGCAGAGGCCTTTCAATCGATTTTCCGACACTCTGGCGGCCGATGAAGTCGAGCTCAACTTCAAATACGTCATCCAAGTCTCTCTCTGTCGGCGTCTCGCCTACGCCGGACATCCACCGGTAAAGTCAGCGATTCTCGCTACTGATTCGACAATGATTCATTACGCGCGGTTGCATGCCTTACTGACTCAAGGCTCTCCAATCCACGTCCGCATCTTTCAAGATCGCAAAGAAGCCGCGAAGTGGCTTGGCGTTCCCGTCGAAAGGCTTGCTATACCAACCGCCGCTGATAAAACGTCATGACTCAATCGATTCGTGGCTGCACTGAAACTAAACTTGAAAACCACATCTCGCCTAACGAGTCGTGAACTGCTGCTTGCATTTTTGATTCAATTTCTATTGGGCCTGTCGCAGCCGTTTCTTCAGGCCGGGATAAACTTTTAGCCGTCAGTGGAAAGGCTGGATCTTCTTGCTGTAGCACTAGGGCTGGCGTGCCTGGCTGGGGTCAACCTTTATCTCACGGTTTTCGTTACCGGGCTTGCCATCCATTTCCACTGGATCACTGTCGCGCCGCAATACCAATCGCTCGAGGTCCTCGGGAACCCCTGGATAATCACTATTGCTGGGATTCTCTATTTTCTGGAATTCTTCGCCGACAAGATTCCTTGGCTCGACTCCGCCTGGGACGCTGTGCATACTGTCATTCGACCGATTGGCGGCGCGTTACTGGCGATTCAAGTGCTCGGTCATCCAAGTCCCGCATTCACCGTAATTGTGGCATTGCTCGCAGGTAGCACGAGCCTCGTCGCGCACACCGCAAAGGCAGCTACGCGTCTCGCGACCAACACCTCGCCGGAGCCATTTTCAAATATTGGGCTGAGTCTCGGCGAAGACGCGGCTGTGTTGGGCGGGCTGGCTCTTGTTCATTTCAATCCGCTGCTCGCTTTGTTCATTTTCCTGCTGGGAATAGCTGCCTTTGTTTACTTCGCGCCAAAGATTTTACGCGCTGCGAAGGCCAAAGCGTGGCTGGCCTGGAGAAAATTGAATGGACCAGCTGATCTTAACGATCCCGTAAAGCTATCGGAGACACTGCCGGTCCGACTCAAATCCGTTTTCAGCCCGGAGAATCTTTTGAGGGGCACGGTCGCGTGGGCTGCGCCGTGCATCAGCGGCCGTGGCCGGCGCATTCCGGCGAATCTTTTTGGCGCGCTGGTCGCCACAAACGAAGAGCCGCACAAAATCTCATTCGCATCGGGAAAACGCGGACGCCCATTCCTGCGGGCGATCGATCTGGAAGACTCAGTCGTGACGCACGAGTCAAAATTTCTGTCCGAAAACCTCGTGATTTCACCAGCTGCCGGAGGAGGCCCGAAATACCTGTTTATTTTTCCACGACCGCATGCGGCTTTGGTCGAGCAGATCGTCCGGGACTTGCGTCAGCGACTGAGCGAGCCGGCGTTGCAGGAGCAAAAGACACCGCTTTAGTCGCGTCTGATGTCCGCGAGCTGCGCCAATGACACAGCGCGTGATAATTTGCGCGTGAGAAAGTCGTCAATGCCTTGACACACGTGTTAGCATCTGTCGCTTAACCAATTAAATCTATGCTACACTTCATTTGGTACATCATTGTTGGCTTCATTGTCGGTTTGGTTGCGCGTGCTATTATGCCGGGCGCGCAGCATCTCGGTTTCATAATGACTACGATACTCGGTATCGCTGGCTCGATCGTCGGAGGATTGATCGCTCGTTTGTTTTCCAGGCCGGAACCAGGCTCGTCGTTTCATCCGGCCGGCCTCATTCTGTCAATCATTGGCGCGATCATTCTGCTCTTGCTGTGGGGAAAATTCGCGACCTGACAAAAGCATTCGCATTTTTCGAGTTGGTTGGAAACGAGAGACAAACACTGCCTCTCTATTCGACGTTCGCGATTTCTGACCGCCGATACGACCAAAGTCCCATTATTTAAATCCATCTTGCTTTTTTCAGGCTCTGTCAGTTAACAAGTTTGATTTATGAACAAATACATCGCGGAATTTATCGGAACGTTCTTCCTTGTCCTGACAATTGGTTGCACGGGAATTGGCGCTGGCGCTGGTGTTATCGCGCCGCTCGCGATCGGTG
>QHMS01000291.1 GCA_003217895.1 Verrucomicrobiota bacterium | reverse complement strand
CATCTTCCGGCCGGTCGCCTGCAACGGCCCCATGCCGCTCCCGGGCAGGAACCACATGCCTTTGTCCTGGTCGCGGCAGTACACAATATTGACGCCGTCGCTGGCGACTGCGTGATGGAATGTGGCGCCGGGGTTCTCGGCAATGAATCGAAAGAAAGTTTCTCGCCATGGATCATCGGCGTAACGGAACAGTTCTCCGCCGAGCTTCTTCAGTTCTTCGGTGCTGATCGTACGAATCGATTTGGCGAGGGCCTTGCGGCGCTCTTTGTCGAGGTTCTCAAGATCGAATTGTTCGAACGGCATGGGGATTAAGCTTATTCAGTTAACTATCGTTCGCCAGGCGAGCTGTTGCTCTTTGTAACTGACTCCATCCCGACCGACTCATTGGACTTTAGTCCTATTCCTGATCGTAAGCGTTTGTGGAAACTGAATGACGCTGCCATGAAACTGCTCCTTCAAGAAATCCGTCGTAACCCGCTGCTCTGGCTGCTTGTGTTTGTCCCTATCGCGCTGGCAGCGGAGAAGCTCAACCACGAAGCACACACGCTACATTTCATTCTTTCGGTGCTCGCAATTTTGCCGCTGGCTGTCCTGCTAAGTCATGCCACGGAATCAGTCGCGGCGAAGACGGGCGATTCGGTAGGCGGGCTGCTTAACGCAACGCTTGGAAATCTAACCGAGCTTGTCATCGCCATCGCGGCGTTGCAGGCGGGGCAATACACATTGGTCAAGGCATCCGTCGCCGGCGCGATCGTGACCAATTCGTTGTTTATGTTGGGCGCATCGTTCCTGCTCGGCGGTCTGCGGTATCACGTTCAGGAATTCAACCGCGTCGCCGCGCGATTTCAGGCCGGCTTGCTTTTTCTCGCTACAATAGCGCTTCTGATTCCCTCCGCCGTGGCCGAACACGAGGCGTTAGGCAAAGCCGGGTTGAATCGAGACTTGAGCCTGGCGCTTTCGTTTTTGCTTTTGGTGGGATACGCTCTCGGCCTCTGGTTTTCACTCAACACGCATCGCGAATTGTTCGCCGGTACGGGTGAGGAACATGAAGCGGCGTGGCCGATCGGTCTGGCGCTCGCCACCCTCGCGGGCGTTACGGTTTTGGTAGCATTGGTTAGCGAAGTGTTTGTCGGATCCGTTCAGTACGCAGCCACCGCGTTTGGAATGAGTCCTGCCTTCGTGGGGTTCATCGTTGTGGCTTTGGTGGGCGCAGCTGCGGAAATGGCGGCGGCATTTTCCGCCGCGCGCAAGAATCGTCTCGATCTAAGCGTAAGCATTGCGCTGGGAAGCGCCGCTCAGATTGCGCTGTTCGTTGCTCCGGTTCTGGTGCTGCTCAGTTATTTGATCGGCCCCTCGCCCATGGATTTGAATTTCTGGCCCGGGGCGGTCGCAATGGTTCTGTTCGCAACGCTCACTGCCTCTTTGGTGACCGCGTCCGGACGCTCCGCCTGGTTCGTAGGCGTACTCGCGATTATGGTTTACCTGATGTTTGCTACTGCGCTCTATCTTTTGCCGCCAAGTGGAGCGCCGTGAACGGCTAACTGGTTAACGGACCGCCTGAGCGACAGTGGCTGTTGAGGCACCGCGGAGCCCCAGATTTAAACGCAGAATCCGGTCAAGCTCAGCGATCGTTTGCGGAAGTTCACACGATCCGTGCGGACCGGGCACAATGCATTCGGATTTCGCGCCGTCGAGATGAGAACTCCAGTAGGGCACGACACCGTCAGTGCTGTCCGCAAGCGGTCCCGGCTTACCGCGGTTACCAATGATCGAGTGGTAGGGCACTTGGATTGACTCTTTGTTCAGAACCGCCAGATACGGCGCGCTCGGCTTAAGGTTGCTGACGCTGTTCGGGAGCCGGCCATTGTTTATCTTTCTCAACGTTGCTTCAGGGATCTCGCTTTTGATTGTCGTGGCAAGGTCCACCGGAAGCGATATCAACGAGATCGCAAGTCCGCCGATACCGCCTGAGGCCATTTTGCTGCCACGATGGGGAGTACAAATAAAGACGACCCGCTTGATCCGGGAGTTCGCCTTGAAAGTCGTAGCTTTCGAGACAAGGTCGGCCGGTTTGAGTGTGGCGAACAGCTGCATGCCTGTTGCTCCGAGTGTTTTCTCCCAATCGGTGCGGGTCACGCTCGTGACCTGCGCTTGCGAAAGTAATCCCCCCATACTGTGGCCGACGAGGACGTAATCTTTGTGATTCGGATAAAGTTTATCTACTTTAGCCAGTTCTTCGCGCAGGCGTAACGCCGAATAGAGCACGGGATTACCGGTGGGATAGCCGA
>QHMS01000017.1:4985-14741 GCA_003217895.1 Verrucomicrobiota bacterium | reverse complement strand
TCCCGCAAGGAGATCGTGATTTCACCGAAGCATATCGACCGGATCAGTTACGAGGAATCCAAGGTATTTGTGAACGTGACGAAGGAAGCCATCCTGGAAGCACCGCAATACCATGTTTCTCCGCTCGGCGAGGCATATGGCGATACCCGGAATTTCGACTAACGAATTATAACGAGCCGTGAAGTCCTCTACCAATCGCCACTTATCCGGAGCGGCTCGTGCGTCTGGTAACCTTTGTTACGCCATTTGCACCACCTTCAATAGGTCCATAAAGCGATTGGAGAGTTTTCTGCCCATGTCATACGCTCGTCTGGCGGGCTGACCATAAACGGTAGTACACAGTGTCCGGCGCGCTTCTTTTACGCCAACTATGAAACTTTTGATTTTGTATTTCATTTTGCCAATTTAGTTGGGACTCTTCATCAGTTGTGAACGCGCCCGGCGTTCGCGTTTCCTTGTGATGTGATTTTGGCAATCGAATTTAGGCCACAACCAGTGTTGGTTTTCCGACGCTGCGTGGCATTCCGGTAGGGTTCGCCAATGGCTTTGGTGTGCCAGTAATTTGATACTGCACTACTGGTTCCTCTCCCAGATTTGCATGTTGCGGAATGGCATTAGCGGATAGATAACGCATCTAATGAATCATCCCAGCTGCGATACTGTCCAGTCCAACAGCTTCGCGGCATCTTAAGTGGGAACGATTTTGCTTCTTCTTTCTGTGCATTAACACAGCAAATCTTAAAGCGTGCTAAGCGCATCTTTTCTTCCTTCAGCCATTTTTCAATTGTCATAGTCATTTTGTGATTAAGAATTTGAAATAGATTTATTTGACGTATTAAAAGCCATCTTGGTGCATTGCACTCACCGCTTATTGTCAAAGTTGGCCTGAATCTTGTGTACGTTGAGGAACAGACTCCCGTGGAAAGCAACGCCCGGCGACTTCACCAGATTGGGAAGTATTCCAGAGCCTCACGCATTTTTCTACGGTCGTTTTCTACGGCCTGAGAATTTTTGGCTGCAAAACTGCGCGATTTTGCGCAACGCGCTGCGAATGGTATTGCTCGCGATTACTAGCATCCGCGACGCTGTGCAATAGACTGAAAGCACGCGCAAAGACTTATTCTTCAATTAGTCGTCTTGAAACGCAGGCACGATATGAACTGCGTGGACGATAAATACCATTAGGTTATCGCGGTTGCGGCTGTATGATCGGGTTAATAGCGCAGCGTCAATCGATCGCGCAGGTGTGCGAGCCCTTCTCTGTGCACACAAAACAGCATCATGAATGCTATCGCTGCTCATAAACATGAACTTGAGCGATTGATCGAGGACTTGTCAGGCGACATCGCATTCTCGAAAATAAATTTTTTAGGATTAGTGGATGCTTATATCACGCGTCTCGATACAAATTGCTCAGACATCAGCGCCCGCGTCAGTCCGTCGCCAGCGCGAATAGACGGAGAATTAAACATGGAACCAACGTTGACTCAGAACTGCGCGCTTTATTACGCGCAACATAGAACTTCAAAACGTCGTGCTGCGCTTTTTCGGGAGTTTCGCGCCGCGGCTCGAAAGCAAGCTCTACTCAGCGACAGCCCATACGCGACGAGCTTTTCAGGCGTCTATCGGTACTACGGTGACAAAGGCCACTGAACCTTTTTAGGCACCTGCCGAATCGGCGGACCGCATTGAGGAAATCGGCGACGCGGAAAAGCACTGTGAAATGATCGTTTGTGTTTCGCCCGATCCGGGCGATAGTGCGCGCTTATTGGATTACTCTGTTTAACTTCAAGGCGCGGTAGATCGTCAGGTGAGCGTCGCTCATTGGTGGTTTGAAACCCGATTCACGGGAACGGCTCTGTAGGTCGGTAGTTTTTCCAAAATTCAAACACAATGAAAATATACGTAGGTAATCTCTCTTTTGAGACCACCGAGAACGATCTTCAGGATCTGTTCGAACAACACGGCACCGTCAACGAAGTCCGTCTGATGATGGACCGGATAACTGGCAAATCGCGCGGGTTTGCGTTCGTCACCATGAATGACAACGCGCAGGCCGGTGCCGCGCTGAACGGGCTCAACGGCCACGAACTTAATGGCCGCGCGTTAACTGTTAACGAAGCGCGTCCGCGCGAAGAACGTCCGCGTCCTTACGGCGGCGGCGGCGGCGGGGGTCGGCGCTCGTTTGCGGATAATCGCCGGTAGGGTTTAGGAAACTGTAGGGCGACTGTGCCAGTCGCCGGCTCGTGAAAATCGGCGTCTCACAGAGACGCCCTACAGATCCATCACAAGATGAATTCTGACAAAGCCATCGAACTGGAGGGCACCATCACGATGGTGCTTCCCGGGACGATGTTTCGCGTCGCGCTTGCGAACGAGCATCTTGTTCTGGCGCACATCTCCGGAAAGATGCGCAAGCGATTCATTCGACTGACAATTGGTGATCGAGTAAGAATGCAGATGTCGCCATACGACACGAGCAAAGGTCGCATCGTTTATCGACTCTGACATGGCAACCCGGTTCCTTTTCGATCCCCCGCGACGGCCGA
This sequence comes from Verrucomicrobiota bacterium, assembly GCA_003217895.1. Lineage (GTDB taxonomy): Bacteria > Verrucomicrobiota > Verrucomicrobiia > Chthoniobacterales > UBA10450 > Udaeobacter. The sequence continues at coordinate 12,192 of QHMS01000017.1, read as the reverse complement.
AACCAAAAACCGGTCCCAACATCAAAAGCTTGCTCGTGCGCTGTCCGTCCACGTCAAAGCTGACCGACACCGGACGGACAATCGAAGAAAAGCGTTGGCAGACAGCTAAAATGAAAGCACAGAAGTTCACCTGCGTCCATTGCGGCAGCGTTCATACCTGGACAAAGAAGGACGTCATTCTCGGCCGATATCAGTGAGCCGGTGATCTACCCAAATTCGCGCCCTTGATTTTCCGTATTCCAGTTAGCCGCATCAATTGGACCACGAGTTCCTTTCTGATCGGCACATTTATTCTCACACTCACGGCAGTGCCGTTTTACCTGTGGTATTTCGGTATTGATTGGTTCCAGTTCGCTCTGTTTTTCGTGTTGCTGGCCGCGATCGGTTTCAGCGTTACGCTAGGTTATCACCGTCTGTTTTCACACATGACTTTCCGGGCGAAACTTCCGGTGCGTTTGTTTACTCTCATCTTCGGCGCCGCAGCGTTTGAGAATTCTGTGCTGATGTGGGCCAGCGAACACCGCCGCCATCATAAACATGTGGATCACGACGAAGACCCGTACGACATCACCAAAGGCTTTTTCCACGCCCACATTGGCTGGCTGTTGTTCAAGCTTTTGCCACAACCGCCGTTCGATAATGTTGCCGATCTAAAGAAAGATCCGCTGGTCATGTGGCAACACCGACATGTTCATTTGCTCGCTGTCATGATCGGCTTCGTCCTGCCAACACTGGCTGGGTTCGCGTGGGACGGCTGGGTCGGCGCGCTCGGCGGTTTTCTCATTGGTGGCGTCGCAAGAGTCGTCGTGCTTCAACATGGCACATTCCTGATTAACTCGGCCTGCCATACCATCGGGCGTCAGCCGTATTCGACGCGATGCAGCGCCCGCGACTCGTTTTTCCTGGCGCTCTTTACGTTTGGCGAAGGTTATCACAATTACCACCATCAATTTCAACACGACTATCGCAACGGCGTGAAGCCGTGGCAGTGGGATCCGACGAAATGGTTGATCTGGATTCTATCGAAGCTCGGCTTGGTGGGGGGGTTGCGCCGAGTCCCGCAGGAAGCAATTGAGTCCACCCAGGCGCAGGTGCGGGATTTACGAAGCAAAGTCGAGAGTTGATCCGCCTCCACGCGAGGCCAGGCGCGACAAGTCATCGAGAGCGGCAGCGTGTTGTTAGTCCCAGGGTCCTCGATGGAGAAAGGCCGACATTTGTTAAAAAGACACTAACTCAGGCTGCCTGATGACCACGATCAACCGCGTCGCTTTTCTAGGGGATTATATGCCCAGGCAATGTGGCATCGCGACGTTTACAACCGACATTTGCGACGCGGTCGCAGCCGAATACCCAAATTGCGAATGCATCGTGGGAGCGGTTAACGATCGCCCTGAAGGCTACGACTATTCGACGCGTATCCGTTTTGAGATCGATGAAAAGGAGGTCGACTCATACCGTCGCGCGGCGGATTTCTTAAACATTAACAACGTGGAGGTCGTCTCGGTCCAACACGAGTTTGGCATCTACGGCGGGCCGGCTGGAAGTCACTTGCTAGCTTTGCTGCGCGACGTGCAGATGCCGGTAGTGACAACGCTGCACACTGTGCTGCGCGAACCTAACGAGTCGCAAAGATTCGTGATGGAGCAGCTCAATGCGCTCTCGAATCGGTTTATCGTGATGGCTGAACGCGGGCGAGAGTTGTTGAAGGAAGTCTATGGCGTTTCGTCCGAGAAGATCGACCTTATCCCGCACGGCGTGCCAGACGTGCAGTTCATCGACCCGACCTTCCACAAGGATCAGTTTGGCGTGGAAGGTAAGACGATGCTGCTTACCTTTGGACTTCTTTCACCTAACAAAGGCATCGAGTATGTAATCGAGGCCTTACCGGCAATTCTCAAGGAGCACCCGAATGTCGTTTACATTGTCCTTGGCGCGACACATCCCAATCTTCTTTCGCGGGAAGGCGAGTCGTATCGGTTAAAGCTTGAGCGTCTGGCTGAAGATCGAGGCGTGACCAGCAACGTGATTTTCTATAATCGCTTTGTGACGCTGGAGGAACTAACCGATTTTATCGGCGCGGCCGACATTTACGTCACCCCGTATCTTAACGAAGCGCAAATCACGTCCGGCACCCTGGCTTATGCTTTCGGCGCAGGTAAGGCGGTGATTTCCACTCCGTATCTCTACGCGCAGGAGTTACTCGCGCAGGAACGCGGCATTCTTGTGCCCTTTCGCGACAGTAATGCAATCGCCGAAGCGGTAAGTCGACTTCTGTCCAATTCTGCACTGATGACGGGAATGCGAAAACGCGCATGGCAACTTGGACGCGAAATGATCTGGCCGGTAGTAGCCGGTCGTTACATGGAAAGCTTTCAACGCGCGCGCGTGCGTTTAACTGTTCCGCCGCGCAAAGCCTTTGCCGTTCGCACTCTGGAAAATCGTCCCTATGAATTTCCGCCGCTAAAACTCGATCACCTTTTTCGGATGACCGATAACACCGGAATTTTCCAGCACGCTATTTTCAACGTGCCGAATTACCGGGAAGGGTATTGCACCGATGACAATGCACGGGCCTTTATTTTGACTCTGCTCCTTCCGGAGATGACCAGTCGTGTGGCGCAACGAGACGTTGAACGCCTGGCCAGCACTTATCTTTCGTTCTTATGGGATGCATTCGATCAGGAAACGAAGCGCTTTCGGAATTTTATGAGTCATAGGCGGGAATGGCTGGAAGAGGTTGGCTCTGAGGACAGTCACGCGCGAGCGCTTTGGGCTGTGGGAATGGCACTTGGGCGATCAAGAAATGAGGGTTATCGGAATCTTTGCGCCCTCTTATTTCAACGCGGTTTGCCAGTTGTAGAGCAGTTCACTTCTCCGCGCGCCTGGGCCTTCGTCCTGCTCGCAATGCAGGAATACCTGCGCAGCTTCTCCGGAGACCGGATGGTGAATCAGATGCGTGATCTGCTCACCACGCGACTGCTCGAGTTGTTTCAAGCTAACAGCTCCAAGGAATGGCAATGGTTCGAGCCCGTCGCCACCTACGACAACGCACGGGTTTCGCATGCGATGATCCTGAGCGGTCATTGGACTTCGCGTGGCGAGGTATTCCAGGCAGGTTTGGACTCGCTGCGCTGGCTGGTGGAAACGCAAAGAGCGAAGGCGGGACATTTCGCACCGATTGGCTCTAACGGTTTTTGGAAGCGCGGCGGTAAACGCGCGCGCTTCGATCAACAGCCAGTCGAGGCTTATGCTACCATCTCGGCCTGCCTCGAGGCTTTTGCTCTCACGCATGACGAATACTGGAAGCGCGCGTCGCGACGCTGCTTCGAGTGGTTCCTTGGCCGGAACGACCTCGGAGAATCGCTCTACGATTCCACCACGGGAGGATGTCGTGACGCTTTGCATCAGGATCGCGTGAGCCAGAATCAGGGAGCAGAATCAAGTCTTGCGTTTTACTTATCACTCGCGGAGATGACGCAGGCGGAAACCGCGCCTGACTTAAAGATCCCGAGTCACAAAGTTGGATGAAACTTCATCCGACAGGCGTGCTCCTTCGGCCGGACAACAAACGCGTGGTGGTGCGTCCGTTCATCCCGATCAATCCCACGCGTGTCGAGCATATCATCACGCGCGCTCTCGCGCTAAGCGAGCAGGAAACCGAAAAGCAGCTTTCGTTAGTGAGAGCGGATTTCAGCAACAGACATATCGATCTTGATAAGAGTTGGCTGCGAAATTTCGAGAAAGTGCGAGGGCACATCGGGGACAACGAAACGATTTCCGAAGGTCGCAAGCTATTTATCGGCGCGCTCTTCTCCGGTGAGTATGCACTCGAATCGGCAGCCTTGTTCAACCCCTCGATTGTGCCGCATCCTGACCAGACTGGTCTCGGTAAGGACGATCTTCGTTTTATCTTGAGCCTGCGCTCGACCGGGGAAGGACATGTCTCGTCGATCCAGTTTCGAACCGGAGTTATCCATAGTGATCATTCAATAGTGATCGACAAGACGACGCCTTTTGTAACACTGCCCGAGCTTAATCCCAACCCCACCTACCATAAACGCGCCTTCCTGGACAAACTAAGCGAGATGGGGCTCGACAATGACTGGGCCGCCTCGGTCATGGGAAGATTAGGCAAGACCTTCCTCCTTGATGAGTTGGATCGATCCATCCAACAAGCAGCGTCCGACGAAGCTTCTGCACACACGCGCGACGTGCCGCGAACTTCGGAGTGCATGCGCTGGCTGGCGGAATCCAATTACGAAATTCATTTCGCTCCTTCTTCGGAAATGTCGGAGCGCATTATCTTTCCCGTCTCGCCTAACGAGAGCAACGGCATTGAGGACGCGCGCTTCGTTCGTTTTGTCGAAGACGATGGGAGCGTTATCTACTACGCGACTTACACGGCCTACAATGGTCGAGTTATTCTGCCTCAACTGATCGAGACCGAGGACTTCCTTAACTTCCGTGTCCTGACTCTTAATGGACAGGCGGTTCAAAACAAAGGCATGGCTCTTTTCCCACGTCGGATCGATGGACGCTACGTGATGCTTACACGACAGGACGATGAGAACCTTTACCTGGCGTTTTCGGACAATCCGCATTTTTGGAGCGACCCCCTGCTACTACAAGAGCCCCAACATCCCTGGGAGTTTGTTAAGCTCGGTAACTGTGGCTCGCCGATTGAAACCGACGCTGGCTGGTTAGTTCTTACTCACGGCGTCGGCCCAATGCGAAAATACTGCATTGGAGCGACCTTGCTCGATTTGCACGACCCTGCAAGGATCGTTGGCCAGCTGAAAGAGCCGCTCTTAAGACCGGAAGGGAACGAGAGGGAAGGCTACGTTCCTAATGTCGTTTATTCCTGTGGGGCGCTCGTCCACAACGGGCAACTCATTCTGCCTTATGGCGTCAGCGATACGGCTTCGAGTATTGTCAGAATCGAATTGAGCGAGCTTTTAGCTGCCCTTACCTAAAGATGCCGCCTCCCAGACGCCACCATTTAGTAATCAATTTATTTCCTTAATCGGCAGTTGGGTCTGTTTGTTCGGGTTTGTCACTAACAGACCTAACTGCTGTCGTAAACGTCGCATACAGCTGTCCGAGACAGCAGTCGCCCGAAGGAAACGCCCGCAAGCGATCATCTGGTTCTCGCGCACATCTCCGGCAAATGCGCAAGAGATTCATTCACCTTAGTAATGGATCGAGACCGTCAGTATCTGTGAATGAAACCTGGTTCAAAGATCCAGCGGGCAATATTCTTTCAGTCCTGAAGCGTGATTGATTCTGCATTCTGCGTCCCCCAAGGCGTTCGCGAGCCAACCGACGAGAAACCGTTAGAGCGATTTGGGCCAGAGCCAGCCGAATGCTGCCGCAGTCAGCAGCGCGTAGATCGCGCTATCGAAAAGATGCTTGAACGTAACCACCCAGCTTCGGCCGCTCCAAATTGATTCCTGAGCGTGGGCCGCGCCGTAACCGAGGAAAGCGACCGTGCCAACGACGCGGAATACTTGTAAAAATACGGTCTCAGGTGCCAGCAAACGGCCAGACAGATAAGCGGCAAAGATGCTGATCACCACACAATACAAAAACCATTGGACCATATTTTTTCCCATCGCGGGCGGCCCGCTGGGCAGCACAGTTAATAATCCCACGGGGCCGCGTTTGAATTTTTCGATCACGGACGGCGATTTCATTTCCTCGAACTTGCAATACGGAAAGAAATAATTGGGCCCGCGTGTCACGCCCGCATTTCGCAGCGCGTCGGTCACACGGTCTTCATCGGGCAGTTGGCGGTAATCACTTTTGTGATAACCGAGCACCATGTGCATGATGAAGCTGGCGAAAAAAACAATCACAGCCGAAACCAGAACGGGAAGCCACAAGGCAGTTAACGGAATCATTCTTTTGTTTTTACTCTTTGCGTGATCCGAATGTCAATGGAGTCCGAGCCGGACTGGCGATTGTTGTAGCCACGCCCCTGTTCGCCACGGCGAATCCGTCCAGTGGCGGATGGGGCGTCTGCATTTCCGAAGCCGCGCGTTCTGGACGGCGCGCAGCGCCTTCGTCAAGACTATGGCGTGCCGATCAGCTCCGTGGCTACAGCGCGTGCCATGGCAAGCTTGACAGCGTGCATGCGAATTCGCCAGCCTGTCAGGCATGAAGATTCCCCCCAACTGCAGAGCGACACTTCTCGGATCGGCGGCAGGGATTTTTCTGGCTTGCAGCGTCGCGGCGAATGAGCAAGACCTCAAAACCGCCACTCCGCCGCCCGAAAAACATGCGCCACAGCTGCTGCTGGCGAACGTTTGGAGTCCGTCCATTGATCCGACCGGCTGGTGGATGAGCGAGAAATACGATGGGCTACGAGGCTACTGGGATGGGCGCAAGTTATGGAGCCGCAAAGGCAATCTGATTCACGCGCCGGATTATTTCCTCGCAGAGTTGCCCCGCGACGTCGCCCTGGATGGAGAGCTATGGATCGGCTACGGGAAGTTCGAAGAGACCGCCAGCATTGTGCGTTCAGAGACGCCGGATGATCGCTGGAAACGTGTTCGCTTTATGGTGTTCGATGCCCCGCAGGCTAAAGGCACCTTCGAAGAGCGAATGCAATTCCTGCGCGCAACTTTGCCCGAAGGAAAACGATTCGTCAGAGTCGTGGCGCAAGAACGCTGCAAGGGTGTGACCCAACTTCTCGCCGAGCGCGATCGTGTCGTCCGGTTGGGTGGCGAAGGATTAATGTTGCGTCAGCCAGCATCGGCCTACGAAGCGGGGCGCTCGTCCACGTTACTCAAGGTCAAGCCTTACGATGACGCGGAAGCAACTGTCATCGCGCATGAACCCGGCACTGGGAAATACGCGGGCAAGCTGGGTGCCCTCCGTGTGCGGACGGATGATGGCAGAGAATTTTCCGTCGGGAGCGGCTTCAGCGACGCCCAGCGGGAATCGCCGCCGCCAGTAGGGACGGTCATCACCTATCGGTTCCGCGGATTAACTGCCAAAGGCATGCCACGGTTTCCTTCTTTTCTGCGCATTCGCCGCGATTGAAACGCGGAATTCGCGACCGGCGCAGATTACGACTTCAAACGAAACACGTATCACGCATCACGGAGCGTCGCGACTAGTAGTGCGCGCCGACGTACTCCCACATCTGGTGATGCCAGTACGGCCATTCGTGCCCGCCTTCCGGGCCCCAGTCGTCCAGATGATG
>QHMS01000017.1:0-4980 GCA_003217895.1 Verrucomicrobiota bacterium | reverse complement strand
TAGTCCACCGGGTTATTGAAATAGAAATTGTCGTCGTACATCCCGTCCATGGAATCCCGCATGTCATAGATGCCTGAGAGCGCATAGCAGCGCTTCACGTGGTCGGGATGTTTGAAGAGAGTGTTGGCCGCGTGAAAGGCGCCGAGCGATGCGCCGAGCGTGGCAATCCCGATGCCCGGCGTTTGGCACTGGGAATCGATGAACGGGAAAACTTCGTTCGCCACATAGGCGTCGTACTGCGCCTGCATCCAGCTCCGATGAAACGGGTGCGCTCCTTTGTTTTGGAACGAATCGCTGTTCACGCTGTTGATGCAGAAGACTCGGATGCGTCCCTGCTCCAGGTAGGGGTTGAGGGTGCGAATCATGCTCTGACCTTCCATCTCCCACTCGTCGCCGCAGCTCGTCGGGAACGCGAGGATGGGCCAGCCGTAATTCCCGTAAATGGCAACGCCCATGTCGCGATTGAGACGGTGCGAGTACCAACGTTGATGGTCACGATGCATGCCGTGCGAGAGGATAGCGGGTCGGCGGGCGGCCTCAAGCCCGGACGGACAAATTAGAAAGTAAGAATTCGAAGTAAGGATTAGCGCGCATCAAGTTTCGCTGCAGCGGCCTCGGCCTCTCCGCGATTTGTTTGAATCCAAACGGGGCCGCAAACGCATCTCACAAATAATGGAGGCAACGTTGCAAAGGAAGGGCGGCTTGAAAAAGCGCCTGATTGCCCTCGGTCTTGGAATACTGGTTTTGGGGATTGTGTTTGGTCTCGGGCTCCTTTCGTTGGGAGATATTCGGGTCATTTATATTGCTGGCGTAATCGCCCTCCTGTGTAGCGCTATCTGGGTTGGTGCAAACGGTCGATCAGACTGGATTGCAGGCGGACTGCTGGTTCTTCCACTTTTCGCAGTGTTCGGTTTCGTGGTGCTCGCGCAAATCCCCGCGTTGTGGTTCGTGCTGTTGTTCTGGGCGATCGCGGCAACGATTGGTCTGTTTGCGGTCAAAGCGGTCGGCGCACGTGCACGGGATGGCCTCGCGGTCGTCATCGTTTCGGCCGCGCTGGTTGCCTGTTCGTTATGGTGTTGTATTTCCTATTTTCCGAAACTGCTCGCCAACAGGCTCAATCGCTTCACCAGCGCGTCAGCGCCGTCATTTGCGTTAGAGCCTGTGACCGAGGGGCCTGCTCCAACCGCCTGGAAGCCCGGGAATATTTTGGTCATGGATTTTTTTGCCACTTGGTGCGTGCCGTGCAAAGCGGAGTTGCCCGAGCTGCAGGCGGCTTACGCCGACTTGAGCGATAACTCCGATGTTCAGTTTGTTTTGATTGGGAGCGACGTGGGTGGCGACACGCCGGAACGCGTGCGCGCATTTGCAAAAAAACAAAGAATCACGGTCCCGCTGGCATTTGATCCCGGATGCAGAGTGCGGGGTAAATTTGGCAGCCTGGGGCTCCCGTCGATTATTGTTATCGATAGAACCGGGCAGGTTCGTCTGATTCGCCAGGGCTACAATCCTGCCGAGACCACGTTCCGGCGGGACTTCGTCCGTTTTCTCAAGACTCTGTAGTAGCAAGGGAATCCGTTAACCGAAACTATCCGACTGCGGATCCCAAAAATCGCCTCCCAAGCCAAGGCGCGTAAAAATGGAACGCATCTCATCAGGTTGCGGACGCCGCGAGTTTTCTTGTAAGCGCGTCGAATACCAAGTCGTCGCGAGCGTCCAGAGCTGGTCCATCGTGACGAGCGGCCGCATGCGATAACCACGCGCGGCGCACCATTCACGAACCCGTTCTTCCGACCGGAAGAAAAGCATGTTGTTTCAGGTGAAAACAATGTCGTCCCACCACCTGGCTGCTGGAACAAGGCAATGAAAAAGCCAGCTGCAAGACGGCGGACCTTCCAAGCCAATCTCCAAATTGAGCTGTTCACCTGATTGCGCGCACCGCGAGTGAATCTGCGCCGGACGATGCAGCGCCGCTGGTATGCCGAATGAATCCCAGGCGCAGTTAGCAAAATACTTCGTGTCGTCGACAATGACGACATGCTGGGTCGCCACGCCGGAAAACGGCGGAGCCATCCGAATAGATACTCCGTCGGGTTCCAACACCAACACTCGCTGAGCGCGCAGCGTGAGAAAGGCTTCGCGAACGCTGCTGACGTCGCTGCGAACGCGTTCAGCTACAACTTCCACCGATGGCCTTTGCCCGGTCTCTGCGAAGTGTCGGTAAATCGCCAGTTTCGTTTGCGTATCAAGACTCATAAGAAAGACATTAATCTCTGAGAAACGCAGGAAAGCACGAAACAAATAGGATCTCTCCACTCTCAACTGCCACGGTCAGCAAGCAGCAAAACAGAAACATCATCGTAACCTTCTTCGCCAACCAGCCTTCGTCCCGCAGTTGCGGGACTACGGCGAGTCGAGAGGCTTCGGCGTGTCAACGCCGGCTTATGATGCGGCTCAGTGTGCGATCCTATCAAGCAATAAAGGTTGACAAGGATGTGGCAGAAATTTGGTGATTGTTGTCATTGCTGCCATAGACTTGGTGGCACAAACTCCAAGCATGAAAACAGCATCGCTTCTCTTCAAAAGCAGGGAATTCCTTGGTATCGTCATGAAGGTCGGTTTCATCGCGTCACTGGCGTTTCTCACCGCAATGTCAGCAAGCGCGGCCGACGCTCACGACAGTTCGCTCAGGCCTTCGCGTTCGATTCCTGTGGCGTTCGTCATTTCCGAAGGCGCGGTGGTTATTGATTTTTGCGGGCCGTGGGAAGTTTTCCGCGATGTGATGACCGGCAACGCTCACCCTTTTCACCTTTACACTGTTTCGAATAACACCGCGCCGATCCGCGCCGGCGGCGGAATGAAGATTGTTCCTGACTACACGTTTGCGAACGCGCCTGCGCCGAAGGTGATTGTGATTCCGGCGCAAAGTGAACCGAGCAAAGCGATGCTCGATTGGATCCGGCAATCGTCGCAGAACGCGGACGTGACGATGTCTGTGTGCACCGGCGCGTTCGTGCTCGCGAAGACAGGGCTATTGGATGGCAAGAGTGCGACCACGTTTCATGCGGCGTTCAATAGGTTCGCGATGGAGTTTCCGAAAATTCAGCTCAAGCGCGGCGCGCGGTTCGTTGAAAACGGGAACCTCGCCACAGCAGGCGGCCTTTCGTCGGGCATCGATCTGGCGTTGCGCGTGGTCGAGCGCTATTACGGGCGCGAAGTCGCAACGCAGACCGCCTACACCATGGAGTATCAGGGGCAGGGCTGGATGGATCCCGATTCGAATCAGGTCTACGCAGTCGCGCCGGTTTCCACAGCCGAACATCCCGTGTGTCCGGTTTGCGGAATGGATGTCAATCCGGCGACGTCACCAAAGTCTGTTTTCAAAGGGAAGACTTATTACTTCTGTTCTGAGGATGACAAGAAGGTGTTCGATTCCGCGCCGGAGAAATTTGTCACCGGTGACAAGCAGCTTTGATTTCTCGTGCGCAAGATCGACGTCAACGATCTGAACGCGGCGCGCACGACGCGACGAATCGTGTTCGTGGCCGGACCGGGGACGGAGATTCTCGATCTGGTCGGCCCGCTTCAGGTTTTCGCGCGCGCGTCGGACATTTATCGCGAGAACAATTCCGGCGCGCCGATCTATTCGATCGAAGTGGTCAGCGTTTCGCCGGGTCGCTCTTTAACCGCGAATTGTGGCCTGCGTTTCCACGCGGATAAAACTTTCCGGCAATTGCGCGGCAAGATCGATACGTTGCTCGTCGCCCCGCGCCGGATTGCTCGATGGACGTCGCGTTACGACGCACTGGAATTGGTGCGAGACACTCGTCAGGAGGGCGCCGCGCGCCGACGTCGATCCCGATCCGATTTTCGTTCGCGACGAAAATATTTACACGTCCGCCGGAGTCACTACCGGAATGGATCTGGCGCTCGCGCTGGTCGAAGAAGATTACGGTTCGAGACTCGCGTTGCAGGCCGCGCGCAATCTGGTGCTTTATCTGCGGCGACCAGGCGGCCAATCACAATTCAGCGCCGCGCTTTCGCTGCAAGCAACAGACCGAAAGCCGTTGCGCGAATTGGAAGCATGGGTGCTCGAGCATTTGGATAAACCGCTTACCGTGCCGGACCTGGCGCAACACCTGGCGATGAGTCCGCGCAATTTCGCGCGCGTGTTCACGAGAGAAATGAAAACGACGCCCGCGAAGTTCGTTGAACGTTTGCGGGTGGAAGCGGCGCGGCGCCGCTTGGAAGAAAGTCAGAACAGTATGGAAACGATCGCGAACGAATGCGGTTTCGGAAGTGTTAATTCCATGCGCAACGTTTTTCAGCGCACGCTAAAAATTTCGCCAGGGCAATACCGCCGCCACTTTCGGCATGCAAAACACTCAAGGTCGAAGAACAAATGAAGAAACTGTTTTGTTTACTGGCGCCTTTGTTCAGTCCATTCACTTTCGCGCAGACAACCGACCAAAAATGATGCGATCAAGAAAACGGCGCTCGATTACATTGAAGGCTGGTGCGCGGGCGACGCAGCGCGAATGGAGCGCGCTCTTCATTCAGAGCTTGCGAGCAACAATTACCAGCCAAAGGCTGGCATCGGGTTGGCTTGAACCGCTGGTCGAGCGTGGCAATTCGTAGAGGTTTTCAATTACGAATCCTGATTCGTTCAACTGCGAACTCATCGCACTGAGGCTCCAATGCGTATCAACGATATGAAGCTCGCGTTTTCCATCGCGGATCGTGACATTGAACAATGTGCCGTCATTAAAATAATCGCGGTTGTTGAAGTCGGTGGAATAGCCCGAAAACTTACAGGCCCGAAAACATGGATGCGTCACTGATGCGATCAGGCGCCCGTTCGAGCGAAGGAGCCTGGCGATCTCCGACAATGTCTTCAAGCAAGCCTCACGACTGGCAAGACACATCCAGACTGCATTAAGAGTTACAATATCAAATATTTCGGACTGAATTTCCTGTATCGCT
>QHMS01000290.1 GCA_003217895.1 Verrucomicrobiota bacterium | reverse complement strand
GCTGGTGCAAAACGCGAACAATAACGTGCTGAAGCATCGCGTTGGAAATTTGTTTGGACTGAACATCTTCGCAGCCCGCTGTTCACAAATCGTTGTTGTGTGCGCGCCTGGTTCTCCTGTACGCAAAAATACACGCGAGTTTACCTCGCGTGCATTTCCAAATAGTCGAACGTAATTAGGGTTTCGCTGCTCTTGCTGGCGTGGCAGAGGGATTGGCGGAAGTTTTTCTAGTCGTAGGTGCTGCAGCGCGGCCGGGTTTGTTTAGCGTGTCAATGATCTCGTTGGTAAAATCAACATTGTCCGGCGCGTACATCACGACAGGAACTCCATTGATGCTCATGCCCGACTTATCGAGGACAAAATCCAGACTCTTAGTTTTGACTTTCTCGATCACGACGTCGGTGATTTCCTTTACTATTCCCTCCCGGACGCGCATCAATTGTTGTTGCAATTGTTGTTCCCGGGTTTGACGGAAATCGGTGATCTCTCGTTCCATGTTCTTGATGTTGGCAATCTTGTCATCGCGTTCCTTTGCCATTTGCGTTTTTTTATCCGCGCTCAGGGCCGACGACTCCAGTTGCTTGTTCAAATTGTTGATTTCATCCAATGCTTTTTTGTAAGCTTCCGCCCGATCGTCATATTCTTTCTTGGCGGCATTCTTAGCCTCGTTGATCTTTGCTTCGGCTTCCTTGGTCTTGTTGTAATCCTTAAATGCGCGCTGCATATCGACCGTTCCGATTTTCAGCGTGCCCTGTGCAAAAGCCGCAATGGGAAGGGCAAGCGTCAGCGCAAAGACTATGGACAGAGACTTTTTCATAAAACAGGGGATACGGTGGCCGGAATCGCGTTAGACTGCAACCACATATATTCGTTCAAAATTGATAACCAACACTGAAATTGAAGTGACCACCGCCATGGTATCCGGCGCGTTCAATCGGATATCCATAGTCAAGGCGCATTGGACCGATGGGCAAATTGATGCGAATCCCGGCGCCGATATCGGAAGCAAGGTGGCTGAAGTCAAACTTCCAGGGGTCAGCATTGACAAATCCGCTGTCGTAAAAGAGCGCGCCCCGCGCTTTTTCGATAATAGGGAAAGTCCATTCGACTGTCAGCCGAGCCATTGATTGTCCGCCGATCGGTTCGCCGTTCTGCTGCGGGCCAACTTCGCGGAAAGGAAATCCCCGCAGGTTATTTGCGCCACCGAGATAAAGACGCTCAAAGATTGGGACAAACGCACCATTGCCCCAAGTATCAACACTGGCAATCTCGCCGTTGAAAAGCAGGATGGTGTCCCATTTAAGAGGAAAATATTGGGACCCCTCCACATCCCACCCGTAGATTTGGGTATCGCCTCCCAGAAAACCGCCCGCAATATAAGGCGAATAGGTGATGCGCTGTCCAGCTCGCGTGAGCAACGGATTGTCGCGCCGGTCAAAGACCAGGCTGCCATAGATCTTGCTCTCAGTAAATGTACCCTGCTGTAACTGAATATCTGGGGGAGCACTGGAGGATACGTTATAAATGTCCACATTCTGTAACTGGTATCCCAGGCTCGCGTACATAAGAGAAGTAAGCGGTTTCCGGAACTCGAATGAAAACCCGTAATTGCGTTGGTTGTAGTCGACGCTCAAATAATCCGCCTCTGAGTAAAAAAGCGAACCGCTCAGCGACAATCGCCGGTCGAGGAAGTACGGTTCGACTATGTTAAGAAGAAAGTTTTTCGACACGCTGCCGTACGAAAGGCGCAACCGGAATTTCTGACCCCCGCCAGTAAAAGAGGGCCAGTTGAACAAATCGAAATTGCCTTGGGTCAATTCCGCGGTCCCCACTAATTGCTCTACAGTGCTAAAGCCCCCTCCAAGACTGAGAGAGCCGGTCCGCTTCTCCTGTACCAAAATGGTGAGGTCTTTGCGACCAGGTACACCTGTATCTTCCGGGTAGGTCTCGACCTTGGAGAAATAACCGAGATTCTCCAAACGTTTCTTCGTCGTGTCTACCCGAACCGTGTTGAAGACGTCTCCGGGCGCAACGAGAACTTCCCGGCGGATAACCTTATCCTTCGTGCGCGTGTTCCCCTCAATATCGACCCGATTCAAATATGAGCGCTCCCCTTCCTCAATCTTGTAATGCACATCAACCAGCCCGGGACCGGCCGGCGTGCTTTCCGGCGTGATCACCAGATCGACGTATCCGCTGCTGCCATAAGCGTCGGCCACCGCCTTGGCGTCGTCGTGCAACTCCTTCGGGGAATACACGCTGCCCGCCTTCATTTTTAGCAGGACGAGGAGAGCTTCTTCCTTCGCCACTTTCTCGCCTGAAATGGTGAGGTTGCGTACGTGATACTGTGGACCTTCCGCAATCACGATCGTGATGATGAGCTTGCCTTTTGCATTCCGCTCACGGCGCACATCCTTGATCTCCACGTCAATGAAGCCGTGGTTTTGATACCACTCACGGAGGCTGTCCATGTCCTGTTGCAGTTGCGCCTCGTCCAGCCGCCCTGATTTATCTAAAAAGGCGACGATGGTTTGGCGCTTCGTTTTCATTTCCTTGCGCAGCCGCCAGGTGCTGACGTGCGCGTTGCCCTCGAAATTGATCTGGGCCACCGCGCCTTTCGCTCCTTCGTTCACGGTGTAAACTACCCGCGCCGTCCCGTGTGTAGGGTCAATTGGATCCACGCGGAATTGCACGCTGACATCCGTGAAGCCGTGCGACTGATAAACTTCGATGATTTTTTCCCGCGCTTCTTCTAAATCCTCCTCCCTGATGGGTTGGTTGAGTTTCAATTTGATTTCTTTGCGCAGTTTCTGCGCTTTGATCCGCTCGGATCCCTCGATTACGATTTCCCGAGCGATCAAACGTGTCTGCACTTGGACGATTACCTTGACGCCATCGCCTTGCGGCTCACCGAAGATGTGAACGTTTTGGACACCGCCGCCCTTGTAAAGTGCCTCGACATCTTGCTCCAGGATTGCGTCGTTAAATGGCTGGCCCACCTTTGTCCGCATTTGCGCCAGAATCCGTTCCTTGCTCACCGTGGCTGGCCCAGTGTACTCGACATCGATTGCCCGGACGATGGGACGAGGCGGAGCCTGCTGTGGAGCTTGCGGCGGCGCTTGCGACCAGACCGATGGCACCCCAAGCAGCGCGCAAATGAACGCGACCCGGGCTGCTGATAGTAGGGGGCGCATCCATCCAGAAAAGTGTCTCATAGGTTAAGAAGCGCGGCCCCGCGCAAACACACCCACGCGGAA
>QHMS01000016.1 GCA_003217895.1 Verrucomicrobiota bacterium | reverse complement strand
ATTCGAATAAGCCCATTATGATTGCGGAGTGGGCCACAGGTGAGTTCCCTCTCGCTACAGCGCCGCCCAGCGCCCTGCGCAAACCGCAATGGATCAGGCAGGGGCTGGAGCTTTTCCGCACGCGCTACCCGCGGATCAAGGCGGCGGTTTACTGGCACGAGCGTTGGCAAAATGCTGATGGTTCTTACAGCAACCTGCGCGTCAATTCTTCCGTCGAATCTCTTAACGCTTATCGCGAGGAGGTCGCGCATCCGGATTGGCTGGGCGATTTGATCTTGCGCGCGATTCCGAAAAAGTGAGTCGGTAGGGCGCGACCGCCGGGCGCGCCGCGGTGGCCGCGGTGCGCCCGCCCTACCATTTTCTTCGCGCTCATAGACAAAATGCGCACTTGGCAGCGTCTTGGATATAAAGACCGTGAAAAGGTCATGGACAATGTTGGCACCCATGAGAATTGGAAGAGTTGCTTTTCTGAAGTTGCTCCGGGATTGCTGCTCTTTGCCCGGCAATGGGTGCAATCAGCCGCCGACGCGGAAGACGTTGTCCAGGAAGCTTTCGTCAAGTTCTGGCGGCGAAACCATAATATTGAGAACCGCGCGCTGCTTTACGCCGCTGTGCGCTCCATCGCTTTTGATTTTATCCGCCGCGACAAACGCCGCGCGCGACGCGAGGCCATTGTTTTTGCCGACGCCGAGCCAGCCATCGAGCCGCAGTTTGAATGGCAAGATGAAACGCAATCTACC
This sequence comes from Verrucomicrobiota bacterium, assembly GCA_003217895.1. Taxonomy (GTDB): domain Bacteria; phylum Verrucomicrobiota; class Verrucomicrobiia; order Chthoniobacterales; family UBA10450; genus Udaeobacter. The sequence continues at coordinate 12,408 of QHMS01000016.1, read as the reverse complement.
CTGGCTGCGGCAGTGGGTTCTTTGCCGCATGATCAACGGGAGGTGCTCGTCTTGAAGATTTGGAATGAGCTTACTTTTAACGAAATCGCCAGTGCGCTGGGAATTTCTCAAAACACGGCCGCATCGCGTTATCGGTATGCCTTAGCCAACTTGAAGAAAAGTTTGCAACCGCAATGAACGATTTCTCCGAGCTTGAGAATGAACTCAAGAAGCTGCGACCGGCGCAGCCTTCGCCGATCTTGTTTGAGCGAGTCGAGAAAGCCATGGGCGTTTGGAGGGCAGGCGCTTCGCCTGCCAGGCAACCCAAGCGGTCGCCCTACAATTGGTTGTCGTTGGGTTTAGGCCTCGCGGCTGCAGCGGTTTTGTTTTTGTTCGCGACAATCAATATGGAACGCACGCAGGAGCGACGGGAAAAGATCGCGCAAATTTCGCCTGCACCCGAAACAAGTTCTGTTCTGCCTGAGCGCCGGAATGGAAGCGGCGGATCCACATCCTTGAATCGATTTATTCCCACTGGCGCGACGCAGGTGGTTTATAACACGCGCGACGAAGGATTGCAGTTTGCACTAGGCTCAGAGCAGCCGCTGCGCCGTCTTCGCTATCAAACGCATCAGACGTGGCAGTGGCGCAATCCGACCACTGGCGCATCACTTCGTGTGTCTTATCCCAGCGAGGAGGTCGTCCTTATTCCGGTTTCAGGTCAATGATTTAACAAAACAAAACTATGAAAATAAAATCCATCGTTACAATCGCAGCCATCGGCCTGTTGCCGATCTCAGGGTTTGCTCAAACACCACCCGCGCCACCAGAGCCGCCTGCTCCGCCCCATCCGCCGCGTCCCCCAGGTCATCATGAGAAAGGGCCGAAAGTTCCTGTGACATATCTAGGTGTGGAGACATCGCAGGTGCCAGATGTCGTCAGTGAACAGCTCGGCCTAGCTAAAGGCCTCGGATTGGTGGTCGAATATGTTGAGCCGAATAGTCCTGCCGCGTCGGCCGGTATTCAGCAGAACGACATCATCAAAATGCTGAACGACCAGATTCTGATCGAACCCAGCCAGTTGCGAAAACTTCTGCAGACGTTCTCCGAAGGCACAGAAGTGACCCTAACGATCTTGCGCAAAGGCAAGGAGCAAAAGCTCACCATCAAGCTCGCTAAAAAAGAAGTGCCACAGCGTCACTCCATGATTCCCGGAGGAAACCACGATTGGCATTGGGATTTCGACGAGACAGGCGATCTCGGCGAACAAATGCAAGAATTGAAAGAACAGTTAAAGGAACAGTTGGGCGACACGCGTGGCATCGTCCGTGGGGCAGTTATTCAAGCCCACGAGGCAGCACGACGCGCAAGAGAAGATGCCCGTCGCGCCGCGCAAGAAATTCACATTTTGAGCAGAGACAATGGAGCGCTCAAGGCTACGAACATCGATCTTGGCAACGCACAAATCGTTTTCTCCGATGACAAGGGCGAGCTGAAATTGGAAAACGTGGATGGAAAGAAATTGCTCACCGTCAAAGACCCGCAGGGCAAATTGGTGTTCAGCGGCCCGGTGGAGACGCAAGAAGACTTTGATAAGCTGCCTGCTGACGTTCGTGACCGGTACGAGAAATTGCAGCAGAACGACTTGCCGGAAGTCGCGCCGCGAACCGATGTCGATAATGAGGACGCGGACGATGACGACGCAGAAAATCGTGAACCATTGTCGGAGCAAGTTTCGCTCAAATCGTTTTACCGAGCAGCTTACTCCTGAATTAATCTGATTTGAGGCAGAGGAGGAACTCCGCCGAGCACCTTACCTTGGTTTAGCCAGCTCCGAAATGTTTTCGCGAGCTAGCGGCTCGGCGGAGTTTTCGTTTTCGGCTTGCGATTCGGCTTACATCGTCTTCGGAGAAACCGATCCACCTTCTAGTGGAACGCGTTGTCCTCAACGCGTTGCAAAACAATGGCATTTTTCTTGCCGTGATAAATCCGCGCGGTATAACGGGGGCGCGTAATGATGCGGATTTTTTTTCTTATCGGGGTCATTGCGTTGGTCTCTCCGCTGCCTGCGCAAACGCCGTCTCCTTCTGCTTCACCGTCGCTCGAGCAGCGCATAGCCGATCTCGAAGCCTATGTAAATAATTCGGCGCGCGGCGCCGATACCGGCTTGCCAATGGCGTCGAACATCGCGGGCCCTGGTCCCGGCCATAATGCATGGATGATGACGTGCGCCGCGTTGGTCCTTTTCATGACGTTGCCGGGCCTGGCGCTTTTTTATGGTGGCCTTGTCCGCGCGAAGAACGTCCTTTCCGTGCTGGCACAATGTCTCGGCATTGCCGGCCTGGTCACGATCCTTTGGTGGGCGGCAGGTTATTCGCTCGTTTTTTCCCATGGAACGCCCTTCATTGGAGGATTGAAGTTTGCCTTTCTGCACGGCGTCGATGCGCGACCGAACAGCGATTATTCGTACTGGGTTTCGCAGAATGTGTTCGCCATGTATCAGCTGATGTTCGCCATCATCACGCCGGCTTTAATCATCGGCGCGGTCGCTGAGCGGATGAAATTCGCAGCCGTTCTCATTTTCGTCGGCGTGTGGATGTTCGCGGTCTACTTCCCAATCGCGCACATGGTTTGGGGGATCGACGGCTGGATGAATGGTGTGTGGAATGCGGGCGCGAAAATTACTGCAATCGATTTTGCCGGCGGCACGGTCGTTCACATGACCTCGGGTTGGTCGGCATTGGTGTTGTGCATTCTTCTCGGGCACAGGCTCGGATTTAGAAAAGAAATCATGGCGCCGCACAGCATGGTGCTGTGCATGGTTGGTACGGGCCTGCTTTGGGTCGGTTGGTACGGATTCAACGCTGGAAGCGCTCTTGCGGCGGATGGCATCGCCGCAAACGCATTCATGACCACAACGCTTGCGACGGCGGTGGCGTCGTTCGCGTGGGCGATGATCGAGTACGCGCTGCGTGGCAAACCGAGCGTGCTCGGATTTTGTTCCGGCGCAGTGGCCGGGCTGGTGGTGATCACTCCGGCCTGCGGATACGTCGCTCCGAGCGGGGCAGTGATGATCGGCGTCGCGGCGGGAATCGTCCCGTTTTTTGCGTGCACGAAACTAAAATCCTGGTTCGGCTATGACGATGCGCTTGATACGTTCGGCATCCACGCAGTAGGCGGGACGCTCGGCGCATTTCTCACAGGTGTGTTCGCCACGGCGAGTGTGAATTCAAATCTTTCGCTAAGCATTACCGGATCGCTTAATCCCGCGACACAAAACGGGCTTGCGCGAATTGTTGGTCACACGCTGTGGATCGAACAGTTGAAAGCAATTGTGATCACGATCGTGCTGGCGGTCGTGGGAAGCGCGATCATCGGGGCGATCGTCAGAGGTGCGATCGGTCTGCGCATCGCACCCGAGATCGAGCGACAGGGGCTCGACATCAATCAACACGGCGAAGAAGGCTATATCACTTCCTGAGTCCTCTTCTTGTCCTTACTCAACTCGTGCTCATGCTCTTGCTCTTTACAATCACAACTAGCGAACAAGCGTGAGTAAGAACAGGAGCAAGAAACAGAGCAGTCTTTAAGCGAATGAACCAGGATAAAGAACACCTGCTGTTGTTGGCGATTTTTCACTACATCGTAGCTGGGCTCGCTGCGCTCTTCTCCTTCTTCCCGCTTCTTTACACGACGATCGGTGCGATTTTCATATTCGTTGCGCGCCACGGTACACCAAAACCAGGTGAAGATTTGCCGCCGGAATTTCTTGGCTGGATTTTTGTCGGACTCGGTTCGTTCTTGTTCTTACTCGGGATTGCGATGGCGATTTGCATTTTGATTGCTGGCCGATGCCTTTCCGGCCGCACATGTTATTCATTCGCCCTCGTGATGGCGTGTGTCGAGTGCCTCTTTATTCCGTTTGGAACAATTCTCGGAGTCTTCACGATTATCGCGCTCTCGCGCGAGTCCGTGAAGGCGTTGTTTTCAACGGCGTCGGCGCCCGGTTGAAGCTGGCACTGTCAAACATCGAACCCCGAATGTTCAACTCCGAAAGTCTTCGCGAGCAGGCGTCCAACGCCCAACACCGAACGTCCAACATCGAACATCGAACGGAAGAGCTGCCGGCGGAGGGGCTCGAACCCACACGGCCTTGCGGCCACTGGATTTTGAGTCCAGCGCGTCTGCCAATTCCGCCACGCCGGCTTTTCGAAAGAACGGAACGATACCGCCTTCGTGCCCAAGCTCAAGTAGCGCGAACAAAAGCCGACTCGCGGTGCCGCTCTTTAGCGTCGCAACCGCTTCGGCGACGTCGGCGGAGGCGGAGGCGGGGGTTCGCTCCAGCGAGGCCTTGGTGTTGGCGTAGATCTCCGAACGTAATAAAAGAAGGGGCAGGCGAATTCGAGCACCGGCCCGCCGCCGCAGTTAAAAGCGCCAGCGGAAATATGCATCGTCTGCAAGCCCCGCGTAGTTACTGGCGACGTGGTGTAGTGAAAGGTGATCGTCGTGTTGCCGTTGTTCAAGGTAGGCGGGAGGTTCGACGGTATGTTGTTCACCGTAAAATCGCTTGCCTGGACCGTTGCCGGATCGACGGGATCGCTCACGTTAACAGTAAAGTCAATCGGCGGAGTGAATACCACACCGCCGCAACCTGCGCTACTCACTGAACAAGACATGGGCGTCGGTGTAGGTGTGGGCGTGCCTAGCCCAGGTAGTTCTCTATCAAAGAAGGCATCCATCTGAGAAATGCCGTTGATCGTCACGCGCCCGTCCACCCATGCGACGAGGTGCTGGTTCAGCACGGAGGAGCTGTAGTCGTAGTCGCTTACATAGGTCGCTACGATACTCGGATCCGGTTGGAGCGGCAAGGGACTGGCAACGTCCGAGAACGTATCGTCAACCAACCAGGTTACACCGTTGTCGTTAGACTTACGCGAGTGCATCTGATAACACGGGGTGCTGGGACTGGATGGCTGGCAACTCGCTGCGACGCGCGGTGCCTCGTCGTACCAGGTGGCTAGCAGAGTACCTGCATCACTGGCTGAAAGGTTAGGCTCCCACTGCGCCTTCGTAGGATCGGTATTGCTGTTCAATTGGAATGGAGCGCTGAATGTCACTCCCATGTCGGTGGAGCGGATGTAGAAGACGTCGCCTGGGTCGCTGCCGTTTTTAGCGGCATAGACGTAGCTGACTACGCCATTGTAGGCAGCAGGCTCGCCCCAGCCCATGTGTCGCCAGTAAGCAGGGTTGTCGTACATGGTGGCGAAGTATCCCGAAGCGGTACGACAAGGGCCAATGAAGGTCGGGCCGTTATAGGTGTTAGTCCAGGTGTTACCCCCGTCCGTTGACCTGTAAAGCTTGTTGGCGCGAGTGGTGCCGCAGCCGCCGCCTCCTTCATCCATGCCGGCGATGTACACGGCGCCGGTAACCTTGTCGCCGGTGATCTGCACGTTGCGGACGAACGTGGCGGTGATCTGTCGCTCGTTCGTCCAAGTGAGACCGTTATCCGTGGAGTAACGAAGGAAGATGTTCTGGCCGCGAGTGAAATCGTTCCACGAAACGTACATCCGTCCGTAGAATGGAGAAGACGGATTATTATCGGCCCAGCCAGATTCTCGATCGGCGCCAGAGCTGGTGTAAATGCAGTAATGAATCCAGCTCTTTGGATCGCAGGGAGTGGTTGACTTGTACCCGCCTATCCCCCCGCAGCTTCCATCGTTACAGGCAATGAACCAAGTCTGGCTTGGCCTGTTGTACACGATGATTGGGCTACCACAATTGGGGAAGGGGCTTTGGCCGTTAATGGTAAGCCGAGTGAAGGTGTTGCCCCCATCAGTGGAGACTGATACACCAGCGCTGTTGTTGACGTTGATGCCTCGCGCGTCGTTGTAGGTAACCACGATTTGGAGAGGGTTATCCGGGTTACTCGCAGTGAATGTCGTCGATTGAGTCACGTGGGGATAAGTCTCTGTGCCGGTTATCAGGTCGACATCCGTCGTGCCATATACCAAAGGCTGCAGCAATTTTTGGACAAAACGAGAGGAGGTCTCATCTGGGGAAGCTGAACCTCCCTGTGCCTCGCCGCAGAAAATCATGATGGCTCCGGCCCGAAGGTTCACTTGCTTGTCGATGCCCAGGTCGTGAATTTTGGAACAGTCAAACATCGGAGGCACCAGCGGGTCGATGGAATTCGTGGACTTGACCGTGAATTGCTTCTGCTGCGCTTGCGCGATGCCAAAGCCCGCCAGCGCCAGAACGACGCCAGGCAGCATTATGAACATGCCGATTAAAACTCGCAGATTCAAAACACCGGATTGAGCAGCGCGTTTATTCATCGACAAAAGTCACCGACGGGTTTCGCCGAGCGAAGCTCTTTTACGTGAAGCGCGTTAAAGATGTCAAGACATTTCGTTGCAAACGCGCATCGCGGTGACTGCCAATTCCGCAACGCCGACGACAGGAAGTCTGAAGCTACGGAATCAAAGGTGAACCTCATGCAGCTTCGGCCACCGAATCGTCTTCGATGCTAATGGGTTCGCCGTTGAATGGCGGCGCGGGTTTGGCTGGAACAAGAGGTCGTAAAACTGCGAATGCTTGCGACAAGAACGCAATGGAAATGAGCGCAGACACTACTACACAGTTCATTTTCATTGGCCGGAATGCCTTCATAGACGTTTCCGACATTGTGGTTCACTAGGTAATTTGAGATCAATTTCTTCTGCCAAAAGATTTGCGTAGAAAATTCCAGTTGCCTTACTTGCACAATATCGCGTGGTCTCCGCGCTTACTTGTTCGCCAACAGCAACGGGCATTAGTGAATCTAAATCATAAACAATAAAGGTTTTCATTTTCCAAATTCCTTTCCACTGATGTAGTGCGGAAAATCCGGCGCGAGGTTATGAGAAAAAATGAAGATGCGGATAAAAAGCTACAGGCGTTTATTGAACTTGAATCAGCAATTCGGGATTGACACGAGCCACGCGGCCGACATATGGGTTTGGGCAGAAATAGAGTTACAAACCGCAAATTCCAGTTAAGGAGACACATGTTCGCCGTCATACGCCACTATCACTTTAATCCGAAGGACAGTGCAGAGATCGATCGTCGGGTACGCGAGGAGTTCGTACCCATCGTTAAAAAGGCGAAGGGGTTTGTGCGCTACTATTGGCTGGACACTGGTAGGGGCGAGGGCGCGTCCGTCAGCGTCTTTAGGGACAAAGCCGGTGCTGACGAGTCAGTGCATCTGGCTGCAGACTATGTCCAAGAGCATTTGTCTAAATTCATCACACAGAAGCCTGAGATTATCGAAGGGCCGATCAAAGCTCACGATTGAGCGCTGACAATAAGTAAAGGCGGTTAGTAACGAGCTGCTGCGATCAGTCCACCGCGCCACTCGATCGCGAGCCAATCAGCCAAGCCAGAGGAACTGCGCGAACCGTTGCAGCGCGCCTCGGCTGGCCAGCGCGCCGATCTTCGGTGTTGGGACGCTGGCCCACAACGGGTATCTCACACCCGTAAGTCGATTGATGATGATCGCCTGTACCACGAGCAATGCGACTGCGGCCTCAAGGACAACGAGGTACGCAGGCCTGCTGACCAAGCCAAGGGACACAATTAACGTTGTCGCCGCTGCTGGAGGATGCGGAACATTCATACGAATCATCAGCGCTCCGGTCGTGCCCAGGGACAGCGCCGCAGCCAGGATCCTAGTCCAGCCGAGTTCCGTGACGATGGCTGGCCCTGCATGCTGCAACCCTGTCACCCACAGCGCTACGTATCCACAGACGATGCCAATGGCGTGACCGCACAGCGCGTTGCGCGGGCTCGCCGCAGGAGTCGTGGGCGTGAAGAACACCAGAAACGGGGTGGCCCCGAGCGAGGGAAAGATGAACGGCGTCTTGAAGAGCATCGCCAGCCCACAAAGGATGCCGATACTGATGAAGCCGTTCACGAACATGAAGAGCGCCCATATCCGGGCCAACCTCCTCGTGCGGATCACGTTCGCTCGGACTTGCTGCTGTCCTGTGGCAGACAACAGATCTTTGAGTGTCTGTCGTTGCGCAAGGATCTTCTGGAACTCCGCCTTTGGAATTCGAAGAAGCGTGGTGTCCTCGTACGCGCGAAGGCTGGCGTTGCGACGGCCGGAGTGGCCAGGTAACAAGGATTGCTCGCCGACGTGATCGAGCTCCTTGAGCTGCGCTAAGACGACTTCGTCACCGTTCCGATCGATGGCGAAGACCTGTACCGAGCCCCGGACGATAACGTAAGCGCAGTCGCCGGCTTCGCCTTCCCGGAAGATAAGCGCTGAGGCGTGGAACTGGACGGCTTGGGCGACCTCGGCAAGTTCGCGGAGTTCGCCAGCCTCCAGATCGCTGAACAGAGCCAGGTGCTGGAGGAATTGTTCGCGTTCTGACTTAATCATGATTCGTTCGAAATATAGGAAGCATGGGACCGTGCGCTGCGACCACGTGAACGCAACGCGGCTAGGAAATGAAACCCACGTAAAGCCACAAAGCAGCCATGGCGATCATCGCCGCACAATTGAACCAGCCGGCAAACCGAGCTAGCGACGCGGGGACGGCCGGCCCGCACGCAGGCAGCGCGGCAGGATTTGATTGAACCAAGCAATTTTCGATCTCCTCCTGGTCATGTGCCACACGAGACGTATAGAGCGCCATCGCGACACTTGTGATCGCGGTTAACAGCGTCTGAATCACAAAAACGATGGCAATAACGTGTTTCGCGCGGGGAACGATCGGAGCGTCAGCAGGGCGTGTCAGCACCCAGCCGAGACCCACCACGCTGACAGTCAGAAACACAGTATAGAACTGGATGTAGAGCGACCAACTTGTCCGTACCGTCAGACTCAGGTCCTCATGCCGACGTTTAAGGATCCATTCCTGAGGAGACTCGTTCATGACGCTCGGTGATTGTGGCTCGTAAAATCGCGGTTTAACGAGAATTGTGCCGAATTGTTGCGGGTTTTAAAAGCGGAATAATTTCATCTGATCCGCTTGTCTCTTGCGCATCACTTACCGTTCACCTATCATTTTTGTTGTTGCAGTGTGGAAAGAACAAAAGGCAGAAATGCGCCCAGCTGAAGAAGTGTGCGATTGCGCTCGCAATTTTGGCACTTCTGTCAACGACACTCGCGCTGGCGGAGGACTTCAAGACCGTTAGAGGTAAGCTATACAAAGACGCCACGATCATCCGTGTCGAAGCCGATGGGATTGTGCTTAAAACCAAAACGGGAATTTCTAAGGTCTATTTCATTGAACTTCCAGGTGACGTTCAACAACGGTTTCATCCCACTCCGACCAAGACCGCCGTAGCAGGGCGCGAGCGCGAGCCGGTCAAGTTAGAGGGCTGGGCAGCAGTGATGGCAAATCGGACTGCCCTTAAAGCTAACGGTTTTACTGGTCTGATCCTGCGCGGGACTTGTCTAATACGATGCTCAAGCCAGGAGGCTTGATCTTGTGCGGTAGATCATCTCCGGCTTCCCAAGGCGGCGAAACTGGCCATCTATTGAGACGTTTATCTATGGCAATCTCGTTTTCTGTCGGCGGGTCTGAAGCATATTGAATAACGGGGATTATGCGGAATTCGGTTCCAATCTCAGTCAACTTGAAGCAGACAAGGTATGAGCTGCGATCACTTCGGCTGGTGAGTACAACGTGAAAGAGATAAAAAGGCCCATCTCTGTCTAGAAGATCTACCTTCTCGAAACTCGCCGAGACGGGGTGCGACACACCATCCCACACCAAGAATTGGGCTTGTCCGCGTGCGATAACATCGTTGTTAGCAGCATCAAAAAGCCAGTCGAGACTTCCAGCGTCCGTTTGGAACGTGGTAACCGTTAGTGCAGTCAGTATGACAATGAGCTGCCGCATAACACTTGCCAGAGGGCTAATGCGGTTGGCTTCTCTCGTGACAGCCCGATAAAAGAACATTCGTGGAAATTCATTTTAGCGGGAAGCGCGACATGACGCGAGCGAGAAACGTTCCGGATCCTTGAAATCGCCTCGATTGCTCATGCGTTTCGATGAGGTTGCCAGCCGCATCGTAAGCGCGGTTTACTGCATCATGCGACCGGGTGTGAAATAAAATTGTCTTGACCTAAGGGATAGGTTTTTATTAAACGGCATTGGGCGGCGGAGTGCAGGTATGCAAGACAAAGATGCCAATATTAATGTGATCCGCACAGTTTGGCGCCGAACGAAGAAGGGACACATCAAAGTTCGCGACCTGCAGCCAGAAAAAGACGTCAAAGGTGGTGGAGGTGTCGCGGGTATTATTAGAATATCCAGTTCGATCGTTGAGGCTCCGCGACAAATTCGTCACAAACCGCCACTGTCGGCCAGCGAGACGCCGCGTGCCAGCTGGCTACGTCAGTTAAGAGTGTCGGGACAAGCTATGATTCGAAAGTTGGTCGAAATTCCAGCCGAGCCTGAGAGAAAGGCTCATGCGGAGCGGGTTGCAAAGACACAGCGGTTGTTTTTGCGGTGGCTGAAGAAAGACAAAAAGTAGCAACTGCTTAATAGGCTTCCCAATTCACGGGATGGTCTGCTGTGTTCGCGGCGGTTTCGTTTCTTCGATGATTTTCACGATTCTTTTTAGACGATGATCAATGGAAATGACGATCTTCCAGATGTGAAATCCATAATCAATACGCCCGGATGAGGATGCATGCACGAATGAAGAGCTAAATGAAGAAAAGTGCTTCCACGGCCACTCTCATGCAGCGTCAATACCGTGCGAATGTCCTACCGCTTGAAGGCGAAAAAACCGGAACAGATCGTGATAGATCTTTCCGACGCGACTTACATCGATAGCGCGGGCCTGGCAGCGCTTATTCTAGCCATGCAAACGGTCGAAGCGTATGGTGGCAGATTTTTCCTGGCTGGTGTGCACGAAACCATGCGGTCGATTTTCGAAACGTCGCGGCTTGATCAAATATTTCAGATTTTCCCAGATGTAGATGCCGCGCTGGCGGCGGGCTGACGCTGATTTGACGCAGCCGGAGACCACGCTCCGATTGCTTCTTCTTTTAGATTTAGGCGGCTTCGTTCGACTCCGGCCCGCAATTTCTTGAGCTTACGCTCTATTTCTTCACACAACTGTCGTGATTCTTTCCTTATTGCCGCAGCGAGCTGAATCAGGTCTGGTTTTCTGTTTAAACCCTTAGACATAGCTCCCGTCTGATGTGGTTGTATTCTGCAATCCGTGCTTCGAATCAGGATTAGCCGGAGTCGCCGTGATGTTCGCTGTAATGGTATCTGCGAACAGATCGGAGATCACCGCCCACTGGCGCATGCCGTCCTGCCAGTACAGTGTGTCCACGGGAAGTTGGCTGCCCTTCCACATTTCTTCCAGTTGCGCCTTTTCGTAAGGCCCGCGTCGTTGGCCTTGCATGTATATGTAGATGTCCACGGTTTTTGACTTCCGTCCGGGAGAAACCGAGAAACGGTCGAACGTTGGGTTCGGATTCAGACGCTGTTTCGGTCGCCTCGGTAGGGCAAATTTTTAGGGGCAGCAAGAAGCGCAGAAGGCTGAAAACCAGCTAGGCATCAGGGGTGCAAGCTATGTTCCGATCTCCAGCGCCTGCAACCCGCGGGGGGGGCCGAAAATTTCCCGCAGAATGATTGCGTCGCGCAAACCAGATTTCGACGCAAGCAAGGTGGCGATGTCTGTTTTCAAATCTTCAGTTTTGGCAACCCCGAACGTTTTCGAGGCTGCGTAAGCTTCCAACTGAGTTTTGATAATCGGCTGCTGCTCGACACGCAACGGGCTTTCGTGAACTTGGAACGCGGGCACAGCCGTCATCGCTGGCGCAGAAATTTGCTCTGCTGGCGTGACACCGCCAGGTAGAGGACTTTCTTTTGGAATGTAGGGACGTTTACGCCGTTCTTCTGGCGTTAATTTTCTCCACGGCAGCAGAGGATATGTCGTGGGCGGCTTCACCGGTGCCAGCGGTCTAGGCGGAATGTCCGTGCGAGACGTCACAGGCGGAGGCGGTCTTGAGCTTGTTCGTTGACCAAGCGCTTCCAAGAATTTGCGGATGCGTTCTTCATCTGATTCCGCCGGTGCGCGCGGAATTGGCTTCAGAGTGCTGGGTGCAGGCTTCGGTGTCGGGTCTTCCTCGTCTTCACGCGACTTGCGCGCCGCTCTCCCGAGCAACTGGAATAAACCGGCGAGGGCAACAAGCAGAAGGAAAAGCAGATTCTCGAGATGGGCCGCGAGCATTGATTATATCGAGGTTAAATCGTTAACGCAGAATTCATGGCGGACTGGAGACGGCCGTTCCTTGAGAGGAATCACGTTGCGTCGGTGCGCGGCTTGTCCCCGCCGGCGATTGATTCGCGCATGGAGGTATCGGCTTGGACATTTTTCATCCGGACATAATCCATAACGCCGAGGTTTCCTGAGCGA